>JAISGX010000105.1 GCA_031262805.1 Verrucomicrobiota bacterium
CGCATTGCCGATGTTTCGGGCAACATCACCCCTGCTGAACTGATGATGATTGCCGCACTCGTCAAACAGCGCGCACCCCTGATCTGCTTTGAAATCGGCACATTCGACGGCCGCACCACGGAGAATATGGCGGCCAACCAGCCGGAAGGAGGCGTCTGCTATACCTTGGATCTTCCTCCCCAGGGAGCAGACCAGGCGGCCCTTCCTTTGGCAGCCGGTGATTTGACGTACATTCGCAAATCCGCTTCCGGCACCCGCATTTCCCCGCAACAGGCTAGGCAAGGACGAATCACCCAGCTCTACGGCGATTCCGGTAGCTTTGATTTCAGCCCCTACTATGGCCGGGTGGATCTCATGTTCGTAGATGGCTCGCATAGTTATGAATATGTTCTCTCGGATACGGAGCAGGCCTTTCAAATGGTCAAGCCCGGCGGAATCATCCTGTGGCACGATTACAACAGCCGCTGGTGGCCGGGCGTCACCCGTGCCCTCAACGAGTTTCACCGGGATGAGCGTTTTCGAGAAATCCGTAATATTGAAAACACGGCTCTGTGTTTCATGGTGCGGGAATGACGGCGCACAAGGCAAAGGCCGCCGAGGCGGAAGCCGACACAGGGGACGGCCATGCACCAATTTTCCTGGTTTATGGATCCGACGATTTGTCCGCCCTGCGCAAGGCGGACCACTTGGTGGCGTCGTTGTGCCCTCCGGAGGAACAGGCTTTCGGCCTAGAGGTCATCCATCCCGAGGGCGGCGAAAAAACGGCGGATGCCGTCTGCGCCATTTTGCGAAATACCATTGAAGCCCTCTTGACGGCTCCCTTTCTGGGGGGGCGCAAAACCGTCTATCTGAAGGGCGCGCCCTTTTTCGACCCCCTTTCCGAACCCGGCCGCTTTGCCGATGTGAAGGCGGAAACCGCCCGGCTGGAGGAGGTGTTGAAAAACCGTCTGCCGGACGGGGTCTGCTTCGTCCTGTTGACCTCCAAGGTGAATAAATCCACGGCCTTCTATAAAACGTTCAAAAACCGGGGCGAGGTCTTCGTTTTTGAGGAACCGGAAAAAGAAAAAGACGCCCGAACGGACTTTTATCCCCGTGTGGAAGAGGCACTGAAAGAGCGAGGGCTGAAGCTGTCCGGCGATGTTCTCAACGCCTTGATCGGCCGTACAGGCTACAACCTGCGCCAAGTGGAAATGGAGCTGGAAAAGCTCTCCCTTTATCTGGGCGAACGCACGACCGCCACGCTGGAGGATATCCAGCTGATGGTGGCGCCCGTCACCGAAAGCAGGTTCTGGGATTTTGCCGATTCCTTTTGTACCCTGAATCTGGCGAAAACGCTGGCCGTCATGCGGCGGATGTTCATCCAAGGGATCTCCCCCGTGGCGCTGATCGCGAACCTGCAGACCACCCTTCGCGACATGGTGGTGTTTTCCGACTGCCTCAAACGTGGCTGGGCACGGCTGAGTGGCTCGCCCGATTGGCCGAAGCTGTCCTGGTTGGTTCCCCCCGAAGGAGAAGGCGTCCTGGCCGCCCTCGATAACCATCCGCAGAAGATGAATCCGTTTCGTTCCGCGCACGTGGCGGGAAAAGCCAACCGCCTTCCGTCCGCCCGCTGGTTCCGTTGGCTGAATGCCGCCGTGGATGCTCAATCGGACATGACCGGGGGAGCCGCCGTGGATCCGGCCCTGGTGCTGGAGTTGTTCGTCATGCGGACCCTCGGCGAGCTGAGTGTGGACAAGCCCGTTTCCCGTTGAACAGCGCACCCATGCCTCCCGGCTTTCCTCGGGCCCATGCACCGCAACCGGCAAGCCTTCCGCCCCACATGAGTGGCTCGCCATACACCGGGCCATCTGAAAGAGGAAATCCGGCACATTCTGGACTCAACACGCAAAGGCGCTATTTTCCAGAACGATTCAGGGAGAATCACCGGGGCGGCGACGGAAATCTTCGCCCGGGGATTGACGAACCTCCATTTCGTGCGTATCGTTTCCCCGTATTATGAGCAAGAGCAAGAAAACCCATTCGCCCCATGCCTCGCCTTCATCCGCGAAGGAGCAGGCGCCCCCTCCTCCCACCGAGGACTTGCCGGAGGTTCTTGAGCCCGAAGAGGTCCTGAGCGCCGAACCCGCGCTCTCGCAGGAAGAGGTGTTGAAAGACCGGTTGTTGCGCCTGCAGGCGGATTTTGACAACTACCGGAAGCGCATGGACCGCGAAAAGAAGGACTGGGTGGCCTATGCCAGCGAAAAATTGGTGACGGAACTGCTGCCCATTTTGGACCATTTCGAGTTGGGGCTGGTCAACAGCCGAAAGAACGAAGCCCCGGATTCCTTGGTCGAAGGCTTCCAGCTGATCTATAACCAGCTGCAGGCCGCTGTGGCCAAAGCCGGTGTCGAACCCATTGATGCAGAGGGCCAGGCCTTCGATCCCACCCTACAGGAAGCCATCACCCATATGCCGTCGGAGGACGTCCCGGAAGGCATGGTGATTGCTCAGGTCCGCCGTGGTTACCGGATGGGCGACAAGCTCCTCCGCGCCGCCCAAGTGGTGGTCTCCTCGGGCCCGGCGGACTAACCTCCGCCTCCCGCCTGTTTCTTTTTTCCCAAAAACCCCGGAATCCCTGAGCCCCGATGAGCAAAAAACGCGATTGTTATGACGTTCTGGGCGTGCCGCGCACCGCCTCCGACGAACAAATCAAAAAAGCCTATCGCAAACTGGCGATGAAGTATCATCCCGACCGGAACCCCGGCGACAAGGAAGCGGAAGAAAAGTTCAAGGAGACCACCGAGGCCTATGAAATTTTGTGCCGCGTGGAAACCCGCCAGCGCTACGACCAGTTCGGTTGGGAGGCCTTCGAGCGCGGCCGAAGCGGGTTTGGCGGCATGGGCGGCGGCGGCATTGACCTGGAAGAGGCCCTTCGCGCCTTTGCGTCCGCCTTCGGCGGGGGCGGCATGGGCGGCGGTATTTTCGAATCCTTTTTCGGCGGCATGGGCCGCAGCGGAACACGGCATTCCACCGGTCCCACCCGCGGGGCCGACCTGCGTTATGATATGGAAATCGATTTTGAGGAAGCCGCTTTCGGCTCCAAACGCGAGTTGTCGCTCCAGATTGTGGAAGACTGTCGGGAATGCAAAGGCACCGGCGCCGCCGGCAACAGCAAGCGCGAAACCTGCCGCCACTGCCGCGGCCAGGGCATGACGATTTCCTCCAATGGCTTTTTTCAGGTGCGCCAGCCCTGTCCCCATTGCGGCGGCACTGGAGAGGTCGTCAAAACCCCCTGCACGGCCTGCCATGGCGAAGGCCGCGCCAAAGCGGCACGCAAGCTGGAACTCAGTATCCCGGCGGGTGTGGACACCGGCGCACGCCTGCGCCTTACCGGCAAGGGGGAAGGCGGGGCGCACGGCGGAGAAGCAGGCGACCTGTTCGTCGTCCTGCACGTTCGCGAGCATGAGCTGTTCAAGCGTGACGGAATGGACACCTTCTGTGACGTGCCCATTCCCTTCCATATTGCCGCTCGCGGTGGTGAGGTGCAGGTGCCCACCCTCCGTGGGGATGTGCCCCTGAAGATTCCGGCCGGCACCCAGGGCGGCAAAACCTTCACCCTTCCCGGCCTCGGCATGTCCGATGTGCGCGGCCGTTCCACGGGCGACCATCATGTCCGGGTGGGCATCGAAGTTCCGGTGGATCTGCCCCGAAACGCCGGCGATCTGCTGGCCGCTTTCGGCGCCTCCCTCACCGAAGCCCAGCATCCCCAATTGGGCAAGGTCCGAAAAAAAGCGAAAAAATTCTATGAACGAAGGGAAGTCATGGCTTCCGCAACCGGGAAAACCTCATGAGCGAATCCTCTCCAGCCAAAACCATGCACTTCATCCGCGAGATCATTGCAGAGGACCGGAGGAGCGGGAAATACGACGGGAAAGTCGTCACACGCTTTCCTCCCGAGCCCAACGGCTATCTCCATATCGGCCACGCCAAGGCGATTTGCCTCGATTTCGGCATGGCCATGGAAAACGGCGCCACCTGCCATTTACGCATGGACGACACCAACCCGGTCAAGGAAGACATCGAATACACCCAGGCCATCCAGGAGGATGTTCGCTGGCTGGGATTCGACTGGGGCGAGCATTTCTTTTACGCCTCGGACTATTTCGACACCATGTATGAGTTGGCCTGCACCCTCATCCGCGACGGCAACGCCTATGTCTGCGCCTTGACCGCCGAACAGTGGAAAGAATACCGCGGCACCCCCACCGAGCCCGGACGGGAGTCCCCCTGCCGCAACCGGCCGCCGGAAGAAAGCCTGGCCCTCTTTGAACGAATGCGCAAAGGAGAGATCCCGGACGGCGAGCTGGTCCTGCGCGCCAAAATCGATATGGCCTCCCCAAACTTGCACATGCGTGATCCCGTGCTGTACCGCATCCTCCATGCCGCCCATCCCCACACCGGCGACAAGTGGTGCATCTATCCCATGTATGACTTCGCGCATCCCATCGAGGATGCGATCGAACAGGTGACCCATTCGCTTTGCACGCTGGAATTCGAAGTGCACCGTCCGCTCTACGACTGGGTCATCGCGGCCTGCAAGATTTTCCCCTCCCGCCAGATTGAATTTGCCCGCCTGTCGCTCACCTATACGGTCATGAGCAAGCGCAAGCTGCTCGAACTGGTGCAGGGCCGCTATGTCAACGGCTGGGACGATCCGCGCATGCCCACCCTTTCCGGCATGCGCCGCCGCGGCATCCCTCCTGCCGCCATCCGGGAATTCTGCGAACGCATCGGCGTCACCAAATATGATTCTCTGACGGATGTCGCCCTGCTGGAGCACTGTGTGCGGGATGAACTGAACCATTCGGCGCAGCGCGTCATGGCCGTTCTGGAGCCCCTCCGGCTGGTCATCGAAAATCCGGAGGATCTTCCCGCCGCCGTTTTCGGCCCCGTCAATCCGGAAAACCCGGAGGCCGGAGAACGTGAAATTCCATTTGAGGCGGAACTGTTCATCGAGCGTGGAGATTTCGAAGAAGTGCCGCCGCCGAAATACTTCCGCCTATCTCCCGGCGCATCCGTCCGGCTACGGTATGCCGGCTTCTTCACCTGCACCCGCTTCGACAAGGAGGCGGACGGACGGGTGAGCGCGGTATACGGACGTTTCACGCCCATGACAGAAAAGGTGAAAGTCAAAGCCACCATCCACTGGGTGCCGGCCACGGCCGCCAAACCGGTGGAAGTCCGGTTATACGACCGCCTTTTCTCCGTTCCGGAGCCCGATGGCGACAAAGAGGTCGATTTCAAAACCTATTTGAACCCCGATTCCCTGAAAACAGTGACGGCCATGGCCGAATCCTCCCTGCTGGAAGCTCTGCCCGGCGATGTCTTCCAGTTCGAACGTCTCGGTTATTTTGCCGCCGATCCGGATTCCATGCCCGGCGCACCGGTTTTCAATCGGACCGTCACCCTCAAGGATTCCTGGAAGGTCAGCTAGACTCCCACGGGCTGATATCCATTGTGGTCGCCCAGAGCCCCCACTCTCTCAACTAGGCGTGCCCAAATTTTCCGGAGCTACGGCCTCTATCTCGACAAACCAGCGGATATGCAAAAAAAGCCTCTGCTGAACGGTACCGACCGTTCCTCTGCCGGAATGGCATGATTCCCGCTCAGTTCTTGGCGGGTGGTGCTTCGTTCCCGCTCTGCTGGCGGATCGCGCTGTGGCGGATTTTGCCGGAGGCCGTCTTGGGCAACGCGTCCACGAATTCTATCAGGCGGGGATATTTATACGGCGCGGTGATGCGCTTGACGTGGTCCTGTAGCTCGCGGACCAGCTCGTCGCAAGGTTCATATCCCCGGCCCTTCGCCAAGACAATCGTCGCCTTCACCACCTGGCCTCGCGTCGGGTCCGGCGCCGCCGTCACCGCACATTCCAATACGCTCGGATGCTCCATCAGCGCGCTTTCCACCTCGAAGGGACCAATGCGGTAGCCGGAGCACTTGATGATGTCGTCCGAGCGGCCCACAAACCAGATGTAGCCGTCGCCGTCACGCCAGGCCATATCCCCCGTGTCATACGTGCCCGCCGGCCAGGAGGCCGCCATGGCCGCCGGATCGCGGTAATACTCGCGAAACAAGCCGAGGGGATGCCGCTTGTCGGTATGCCGAACCACAATCCGCCCCACCACGCCATCTTCGCATGGACGGCCGTTTTCATCCACAATTTCCGCATCATACAGAGGCGAAAACATGCCTGTGGACCCCGGTTTGATGGGGTCCCACCCGAAATTGGCAATCAACACGGAGGTTTCTGACTGGCCGAACCCCTCCACCAGCTCCATGCCCGTCAGCTTCTTCCATTGGTTGAACACTTCCGGATTCAACGGTTCCCCTGCAATAGAGCATTGCTTGATCGAGGAAAAATCATACTTCGCGAGGTCTTCCTTGATCAGGAAGCGGTACAAGGTGGCCGGTGCACAGAACGTCGTCAGCTGGAGCGTTTCCATCACATGCAGCATATGGAGCGGGTCGAACTTGTTGGTGTCATAGGCCGCCACCACGGCCCCACAGATCCATTGGCCATAGATCTTCCCCCAGCCGAACTTGGCCCAGCCGGAATCGGATGCCGTCAAATGAAGACCTCCCTCTTCCACATGCTGCCAGTATTTGGCCGTCACAATGTGTCCGAGAGGATGTGTGCAGTCATGCAAAATCATCTTCGGCATGCCCGTTGTTCCCGAGGAAAAATAAATCAGCATCGGATCGTTCCCGCCTGCAAAATCTGCGGGTTTTTCCCACTCCGGCGAAGCTTTTTCCAGCTCCGCACGATAATCCAAGAATCCATCCGGCACATTCCCGCCCACAATGGCGCATGTCAGACTCTTGGGACAATCCGGCAGGGCTTCCATGAGGTGGGCCAGGATTTCCGCATCATCCACGGCCACAATCATGCGGATATCCGCCGCCTTCACGCGGTACACAATGTCCTTCGCCGTCAGCAGGAAGGACGCCGGAATCACCACCGCGCCGATTTTGTTCAGCGCCAGCATGGTGATCCACACCTCCGGCCGCTGGCGGAGGATCAGCATCACCACATCCCCCTTGCGGATGCCCTGCGCCGCCAGTAGGTTTGCCGCCTGGTTCGAGAGGCGCTTCAACTCGCCGAAACTGTAGCGCTGGATGTGGTCCTGGTCATCCATCCAGACCAGCGCCGGCTTCGCGTCGTCCTGTTCCGCCCAGCCATCCACCACATCATAGGCAAAATTGAATCGGGGCGGCACATTCACGGCATAATGAGCCTTGAAATCCTCATACGAGGAAAAATCGGTGTGGGGAAGATAGCGTTCGATCATGGCCGGATCCCGGAGAATTAGTTTTCAATAACCGTCAGAAACGTCGCCGGAGCGCCCTCGGCCAATTGCCGATGGGGCGTCTGCGAATCAAAATATATGGAATCGCCCTTGTGGAGGACGAACGAATGCCGACCCAGCTCGACCCGGATGCTCCCCTCCATCACCAGATTGAATTCCTGCCCGTGGTGCGTCACACGGGAAGCTTTTTCATCCTCCTTCTGGTCCGGCGACACCGTCACCAACAGCGGCTCCATGTGGCGGTGGATGAAGTTCGACGCCAGCGATTCAAACCGATAGCCCGGGAAACGCTCCACATGCGCCCCCTCGCCCGCACGGACCACGGTATACGCCTCCATTCTCGGGGACTCGCCCGTCAACAGCGCCGTGACATCCACCTGAAAGGCCTCCGCCAGTTCATACAGGACGCCGATGGGCATGGATTCCGCGCCATCTTCATACGCCCGGTATTGTGCCGCCGGAATGCCGATCTTCTCCGCCACCGCGTCAGGCGAGAGCTCTAGGATTCCCCGCAACTCCCGCACACGGGTCAAAATCAGTTCGGATTGTTTATTCATAAATCACCTTGTTTCATCGCAGAAACATCCTATCTCATGGTCTCTGGACATGCCAAGAAGGAAAGCCCCGCTTCTCGGGCATCCACCCGCCTCCATGCAAGTCTATACCCGAAAGACGGCGCCGAGCTTCTTGCCCAGCAACAGGCTACTGCCAACGAGGGTGGTGGTGAGGAAGGCCATGGCCCAGACCCCGAGCGCAGCGGCGACGTATTTGCCGGTGCCGAGAAGCTGGAAGAGTTCGAAGATGGCCTTAGTGATGGGCATATAGTCGGCCTGCTGGGCAAGCATCAAGCTGTCGCTGACTTCTAGCATGCTGAAGGCAAAAGTCAACAAGGCGCCGGCGATCAGATTAGCCAAGATGAGGGGGATTGTGATTCGGCGAAGGGTGGTGGCCGCAGAGGCGCCCATGTTCCACGCGGCTTCCTCGAAGGTCACACTGGTCTGCTGCAGACCGGCCACGGCGCTACGCACCATGTAGGGCAAACGCCGGACGGAATAGGCCAGCACAAGGAAAAGGGTCGGATTGGTCCGCACGTCCACCAGGTTCTGCCAGCCCTCCCAGTCCGCAAAGACCTTCAAATTGCTCAGCCAAGAACTGACGCTCAAAAAACCGAAGGCCATGACCAAGCCAGGAACGGCCAGCGGAATCATGGAGACGGCATCCAGCACGCCCCTCACCCGGAGAGTGGAGCGGACAACGACAAACGCGATGGCTATGCCGACCACGATGTCGAAGAGAACGGCCAGGGAGGAAAAGAGCAGGCTGTTGCGGATGCTGCTGACGGTCATGTCGTGGCCGAGGGCTTCCAAGTAGTTGCCGCCGGTCCATTCCTGCGGCAGAACGCTCTGATACCAGCTACCGGGTGCGGCAAAACTGGTGAGGACGACGCCCAGATGCGGCAGCAGAGCCAAGCCGACCACCAAGGCAAACGGCAGCGCGGCTAGCACGCCTTTCATCCCGATGAGTTTCCGGGAGGCGCTTTGCGTGCTGGCTTTGCTCTGCATGGCATAGGCCCGCCCCCCGAAGAGCCATTTGCTGATGGCATACAGTCCGGTGCTGACGACGAGCATGACCATCACCAGGGCATAGGGAAACGGATTGGAACCGATTTCCTTTAAGGAGTCGTACACCTGGACAGAGGCGCACCGCGTGTAGTTCATGATCAACGGCGTTCCGAGTTCGGTGAAGCTCCAGATGAAGATGAGCGTGCCGCCGGCAAAGAGTCCCGGCGCCATTAACGGCAGCGTGATGCGAAAAAAACGCCGTAGCCGAGTGCCGCCCAGATTGGCGGCGGCTTCCTCCATGGCGGGGTCGATGTTGGCGAGGGAGGCAACGGCATTGAGGTAGAGGATCGGATAGAGCGACAACGTTTGCAGGAGCACCACGCCGACATACTGCCCTCCCCCGAGCCAGTCGATGGGCCCTAGGCCGAAGAGCGTGTTGATCATGCCGTAGGCGCCGAACATCTGCTGGAAACCGATGGCGCCGACAAAGGGCGGCAGGATCATCGGCACAAGCACCAGCGAGGAAAAAACGGCTTTTCCGCGGAATTCAAATTGGTTGGCCAGCCACGCCAGCGGTAGGGCCACGAGCATGGCCAGCCCGGTGGTACCGAGGGCAATCTTCAAACTGTTGAACAAGCCTTCGACATAAATGGGATTTTCAAACACGCCAAACAGATAGCGGAAGGTCAAGCGACCATCCACCCAGAACCCGCCGGAGACCACCTTCCAAAGAGGCCAGAAAAAGAGAATGCCCAGAATGCTGACTGTGGCGGTGAAAATGAACCACGCGGTGCTTTTTTTCACGGCCGACCTCCCTTCCCTGCGGCCAGGCGGGCGGCTTCGGCATATTGCGTGCGGTACTGCACGGTCCATTCCCGTAGCAGGTCCAACCGGTCGTATCGGCTGTAGAGGGTTAGACCGCTGGTCCATGTGAGGGGCTCGGGAACCTGCGGCAGGCGCTCCAACATGGCCACGGCATCCGGACAGGCGTCCGGTCCACCGGCATCGGCGATCGCCTTCCATGCGTGTTTAAGCTCCACGGCGGAGTCCATGCACATCACGCGGATCAAATCGCGCAGGAGGGTGTAATAGCCGCCAGTCCAGCGGGCATGGTACACATATTCCCCGGCCAACTGGTAGGCATTGAGGGTCGGCGTGCCCAAATCGTCGGTGGTGTGCGGCCGGTGCCGTTCATAGGCGGCCTGCAACTCCGGATGCTCCGCGGAAGGGTAAAAATCCCGCCGGATGGGAAACCGTTGCAGGGCATATTTGACGGGCCCACCGGGCTCTCCGACGCGATAGCACCAGAGCTGCTGGCCTTCCGGGCTAAGCAGAAATTCGATGAAGCGCTGCGCGATTTCCCGGTGAGGTGCGCCGCGCAGAATGGAGATGGGGTCGGCGCTGACCCCGGATCCGCCGAGGGGCGTGACATAGGCCATGGATTCCACGGGCCGCCCCCCATTGCTGATGACGGCCTCAAAACGGCCGTAAAAGTCGATGCACAGCCCGGCGGCGGCATTCCCCATGCCGACATCCAGCGGAACCTTGCTGGCGCTATCGGTGAAGTAGCGGGCGTTGGCTCCGATTTTCTGAACCAGCCGCAGGCCGGCGGCCCAACCGCGCTCCACAGCCTCCTGATAGGCCACGGGGACGCCTTCGGGCATTTCGCCAGCGGGAAGATGGGCAGCGGCAATGGCGGCTTCGTATGCCTCGATGTGGTCACGGAATCCGGCGGCTTCCACGGCCTTCCGGCACTGCACCTGAACGATGGTTTCAAAGGCTTTAGCAATGCTACCGCTCTTGGTGGGATCGGCCACGCCGAGGGTTCCGAACCAGCGGACATCCGCGAGATCCTCCCAGTGTCTTGGCTCGCGGGAAATGCCTTGGGCGGCCATACGGTCGCGGTTGTAGCAGATGCCGAAGGTGCTCAGCGTGGTGCCGTAATAGGTGGGCGTACGCCAGGTTTCTCCGCTCATGCCGGGGGGGATCAGGACGGTTCCATCCGGGGTTTCCAGCAGGCCGGTGGGAACCTCCGAGGGCGCCCACGCGGGAACAAGTAGCCCTTGGCGGGTGGCGTTGTCGCCGTCGTAGGCGCCGCCGCCGAAATACATGTCGATCTGGCTGGAAAACTCGGTGGGGTCGTCGGTATTGCGGAAGGCTAGGTATAGGTCGCACTGCTCCTGCCAATCCTCCTCCGAAACATTGTCCGGCCGCCGGTCGGGATGAAACGACCGACTCAGAATGATGGAAGCGCCGTCTGGACGCCAACGGCGGCCCTGGCCGGTCCACCAGGCACGGAAGCTGGAGACGAATTCACTGGTGAGGTAGCGGGAAATTTCGGAGGAGCCGCCGATGTTGCGCCAGTCCACCTTGACGGGCGCGCCGAAGTGCTCAACGTGCCATGCGGAAAACGCCAAAGCGTATTCGTAGCGGATGGCTTCATTCATGGGGGTGATGACAACCAGCACCGGATCGCCTTCGCGCCATTCGCGCACACCGGTTTGCCGACGGAAGAGGAAGGGAAGCGCCACCACCGTGGCCAAGAGCATCAAAATGACAATGTTACGCATCATGGGAAGGTCTCCGTGGGCCTTATTCCCCCAGAACCTGGACATCGCCGGGGTTGATCCACAGGCGGACCTCCGCACGCTCGTCATCCCGCGCCACCACCCTGGGCCGCATTTCCAAGGCCTTGAGGATGACGCCGCCTGCCAGCGCCACCGCATGCTGGGCAACTTCCCCCAGATACACCGTGGCGTGCAGCTGGCCGGTGAACAGATTGGCCCCCTCCTGCCGGTCGGTATGCAACCGGACGGCTTCGGGACGGATGGACAGCCAGACGGTGCGTCCCTCCGTCCAAGGCGTCTCCGTTTCCGCTTCCCAATCCCCCGTGGCGGTTTCCACCACTATCCGGCCCTTCCCCCGAGCCTTCACCGTGCCTTCCACAAATGTGGTTTCTCCGATGAATTGGGCCACAAACCGGCTGTTCGGCCGGATATAGACCTCCTGCGGGGTTCCGACCTGCAACAGGCGGCCTTGGTCGAGAATGGCCACACGGTCGGCAATGGAGAGTGCCTCCTTCTGGTCGTGGGTCACATATATGGCGGTCAAGCCCGCCTCCTTGCAAATTCGCCGGATTTCCGTCCGCATTTCAATGCGCAATTTGGCATCCAGATTGGAGAGGGGCTCATCCAGCAACAGGCATTGCGGTTCAATCACCAACGCACGCGCCAAGGCCACCCGCTGTTGCTGCCCGCCGGAAAGTTCATTGGGTTTGGAGTCGGCTCGGTCGGCCAATTTGACCATTTCCAACGCCTTCCTCACGCGGGGTTCGGCCTCCGCCTTCTTCACGCCGCGCATTTCCAATCCAAACGCGACGTTTTCGCGGAGGGTCATATGCGGCCACAGGGCGTAGCTCTGAAACACCATGCCCATATCGCGTTTGTGCGGTGGCAGATGCGTGACATCGCGCTCGCCGGCTAGAATACGGCCGCCGTCTGGTTCGTTCAAACCCGCCACGGCCCGCAGCAGGGTAGTTTTGCCGCAACCGGAGGGACCCAGCAGGAAGAACAATTCGCCGGCCGCGATCTGCGCACTGATGCCTTTGAGCACTTGGTTTGCACCAAAATTTTTCGTCACGTTCTCGATGGTGATGGGTACGGGCATGGTTCTCCTTCCGCTTCGTCCTCTTTTTATAGCAAACCCCTTCCCCACGGACAGCCTTAAATCGCCCCCCGGACAGGCTTTTTCCCGCCATCCTTCCTTTCCTCTTCTTCCGGCAAAAAGCTATTTACGTCTCTACTGGAGCGGGATTATAGTGGTGCTTTTATAAGGAGATGCTGATGAGAAAGGTCCTGCTTCCACTGTGCTTGATTCTCGTGGGGGGAAATGGCGCCATCGGCTCCACACCTCCTTCCGCTTCGGAAGTTGTGAGCCGGGATGTCCGGGACATGGAAGAGCGCTTGGAGGAGCTCCGGCAGGAAGTCGGCGATCTACAAGCGCGGCTGGCGGAGGTGGAAAACCGTCTGGGCCCCGCCTTCCGGCCGACTTCCGCGTTCAACACCGTGGAACAGCGGCTGGATGACCTTCAAAACGATGTGGACCACCTGAAACGGAATGCCCGGTAGACGGGGAAGGCCGCCGGATCGAAACGATAGATGTGGGCTGGAGCAATGAAAAACCATGAAATATCTTGATTATTATGCCGTTTTGGGCGTCGCACGGGATGCAACGCCGGAGGTCATCAAAAAAGCATACCGGAAGCTGGCGCGGCAATATCATCCGGACGTGAACAAGGAGCCGGGCGCGGAAGCAAAGTTCAAAGAGATCAACGAGTCGTATGAAGTGCTCTCCAATCCGGAAAAGCGGAAGCGTTACGATACATTGGGTGCCAACTGGAAGGCGGGGCAGGATTTCACCCCTCCGCCGGGATTCGGCGGATTTGGCGGCGGCCCCGGAGGACGCGGCGGGCAGTCGGGCGGCATTCATTTTGACTTCGGCGGCAATGGGGCCGATGCCGGGGATTTCAGCGATTTCTTTTCCGCCATTTTCGGCAACATGGGCGGCGGGGGCGGACGGTCCCACCGCGGCGGACGACGGACGGCGGGAGGTGCCAACCCCTTCGAACCCTTTGGTGGATTCGGCGGTGGATTCGGCGGCATGGATGAATCCTTCACTCCGCACGGCCAGGATTTTGAAGCTAATTTCCCGGTAACCATCGAAGACCTGTACAACCGCGAACAAAAAAGCATCACGCTCCAGGTTCCCCATGTGGAGGCCAACGGCAGCGTCACCCACCAAGCCAGAACGTTCAAGGTGCGGATTCCACAGGGCGCCACGGATGGCACGCGCATCCGCCTGTCGGGCCAGGGCGAAGCGGGCGGCAACCTCTACCTCAATTTGCGCATTCTTCCCCATCCGGTGTTCCAACTGAATGGGACGGATTTGGACCTCACTCTCCCGCTGACTCCCTGGGAGGCGGTTCTGGGCGCCAAGGTCCGCATTCCCACACTGGATGGGACGGCTTCGCTCACCATTCGGGCGGGCACCCAAGGCGGCGCACGCCTGCGCCTGACGAAAAAGGGCCTGCCGGACAAACATGGGGATCGCGGAGACATTTTTGTCAACATCCGGATTGCCATTCCGGAACATCCCACGGCCAAGGAAAAAGATCTCTTCGAGCAGCTGGCCCGCACCTCCACGTTCCAGCCCCGGCCGGTATAGTCGGCGGCCAAACGGGTGGAACCAGCTCTACGGCGTTTTGTTTCCGGTGATTGGACTGGGCGTCAGGCGCAGGTTCTGTGTGCCGCCCTTGTTGTCCAGCAGTACACCGGCGGCGGCGTTGCCGCCGGAGTGGAACGTGAGGGTGCCCCAATAGGATTCCCGCTCAAAAATCATGGAAAATTCCGCGACATATCCATCCATCACACCGGAAAGTTGAGCGGTGGCTCCGGCATCGGTGAGCATCGTGCCTTTCAAAATCCCATTGTCTCCGACATCCAGCACCATAACGCCCAGATGGGTGCCGTCAACCGTGGTGTCCCAGTTTCCGGTGACGGAAACCGCCGGATGGTGGCCGGGATCGTCGGCGTCGTCATTTTTGTCGTTGTGGCATGCCGCCAAGGCCAGCACCATCACCACCGCACAACCCATCATTCCCATTCGCTTCATGCTGCTCTCTTTCCTGTTTTTTAGGCCCAGATTCCAGCACAAATTGTGCCGCAGGCCAAGCATTTCCCCTCTTCATCCATTCCTAGCCGATTCACACGGAAACCATTACGGGCAATCAACATCCGCCCGCAAGCCTTGCAGAGGGTGTCCACCCCTCCATCGACGCCGTGGACATTGCCAAGATAGACATAATGTAGACCGTTACGTACCGCCTGCTGTTTGGCCCGGAGCAGGGTCGAAAGGGGCGTGTCCTCCCCGGCCGACATATCGCTCGCACCATGAAAACGGCTGAAATGTAACGGCGTATCCGGGCCCAGCTCCTCGGCCACCCAGGCGGTCAGTTCGTCCACTTCCGCCTCCGAATCATACCAACCGGGAATCAACAGGGTGGTCACCTCCAGCCAGCAAGCCGTTTCCCGGCGGATATAGACCAGCGTCTCCAACACGGGCGCTAAGCGGGCGCCGCACAGGTTCCGGTAGAATGAATCGCGGAAGGATTTCAAATCCACATTGGCCGCATCCATGCGGCGGAAAAATTCCCGGCGGGCTTCCCCCTGGATATATCCCGACGTCACCGCCGCCATGCGAAGGCCGCGGGCATGGACGGCATCAGCAAGATCCATGGCATATTCCGGCCACACCGCCGGCTCGTTGTAGGTGGCGACCACCATGGGAATCTGTTCCCGGACCGCTAGGGCGGCGAGTTCTTCGGGGGAAACCAGCGGACCTGCCCCACCCTCGCCCTGCGGACGGCTCAAGGAATCATTTTGGCAGAACCGACAGGCCAGATTGCACCCGAGGGTGCCGATGGACAGCACGGATGTGCCCGGCAGCACATGATAGAGGGGTTTCTTTTCCACCGGGTCCACAGCCAAGGCGGCGGGTCTTCCCCATGCGGCAGAGACAAGCCGTCCCTCCCGGTTGAGACGCACAAAACAGCGGCCCCTGGCTCCTTCAACCGGACGGCAGCCGTGCGGGCAGGCATCGCATTGAACACGGCCGTCTTCCACCGGCGTCCAGAAGCGGGCGGTGCTCACAGGGCTTTTCCGATGGCCTGCCACACTAGGCGCGCACAGTGGATACGAGAGGGATACTGCTCGATGCCATTGAAGGCCTGAGCATCCCCCCAGGCGGCATCAAAACCTTCCTTGCCGATGCGGGATTCAAACGCCTCCCTCAGTGCCCGGATTTCCTGACAGGTTTTCCCCGCCAGCCGGACAGCCGCCATGGAAGCCGACGCCCGGCTGACGGCGCAGCCGTGCAGCTCATAGATCAGCCGCTCCAACCGTCCATCCTCCCGCCAATGGAGGCGAAGGCGGATTTCATCCCCGCAGGCGGAATTAAAGGCTTCCGCATCCTCAGTGCCACGCGGTACGCTCCCCACACCCACGGGATTGCGTGCATGGTCCATCAGGGCGGCTTGATACAAGTTTTTCATTATACAAAGAATTCCCGGGCCGCTCGGACGCCTGCCAGCAAAGCCTCCACATCAGCCCGCGTGTTATAGGACGCGAAACTGGCCCGAACCACCGCTTCCACGCCCAGACGCCGTAGCACCGGCTGGGCGCACATGTGGCCGGCGCGGACCGCCACAGCATGGTCGTCCAGAATTTGTGCGACATCGTGCGCATGAATGCCGTCCAGCGAGAAGGTGACGAGCGACAAGGCGTCCGGATGGCTCCAGATGCGGACGCCGGGAATGGCGGCCAGCCCTTCCTGCGCCATCCGTACAAGTTCCCGCACGTGTTTGTGGGCGGCGGAAGGGAGCGCCTCCAGCCACCGGATGGCGGCGCGCAGTCCAATCGCACCGGCGGCATTCGGCGTGCCACCCTCGAAACGGTACGGCACATCTGCCCAGGTCGCGCCTTGCTCGTCCACACGGGTCACCATCTCGCCGCCGAGCATCACCGGCTCCATCTCCGCCAACAGTTCCGGCCGCCCCCATAGCGCACCAGTCCCCATTGGAGCGAACATCTTGTGGCCGGAAAAGGCAAAAAAGTCGCAGTCCCATTCCGATAGCTCCACAGGGGCGTGGGCCACACCCTGGGCGCCATCCACCATCACGCGGGCCCCGGCGGCATGGGCCAGGGCGGTCAGCGTCCGGATGTCATTCATACCGCCGAGCACATTGGAGACCCAGGAGAGGGCCACCCATTTGGCGTTCCCCCTCCGGAGGCCCTGTCGGAAGGCGTGCTCGTCCAAGCGGCGTCCCGCAGTGAGGGGAATGATGCACAGCTCCGCACCGGCCGCTGTGGCGGCGGCGGCCCAGGGCACCCCATTGCTATGGTGCTCCATGGCGGACACCCAAACCGCATCGCCGGGAGCCAGCTGCTTGCGAGCCAACCCGGAGACGACCAGATTGATGGCGGCAGTGGCGCCGGACGTCAGCACCACTTGGTCCGGCGACGGCGCCCGGAGAAAGGCGGCGACATCCCGCCGGACCTGCTCATAGGCGGCGGAGGCTTCCGCGCCCAGGCGGTGCACGCTCCGCCGCACATTGGCGTTGTGAAAACGGGAAAACTCATCCATGGCGGCCAAGACGGTTTCCGGCCGCTGGGTGGTGGCGGCGTTGTCCAGCCAAGCCACACCCCTCTGCAGAAAGGCGAATTCCTGACGCATCACCGCCGGATCAAACGTCCCGGTTTCTTTCTGCTGTGCATCCACCTGCTTCATTCTCGTTGCCCTTTCGTATCATCATGCTACATTCCTCCTGTTATGCGCAAGAACATCGGCTGGCAGGAACACCAAGACGAAACCAAGTACGAAATCCGCGTGCTCTTCGACGGGGGGGACCGCATCCTCTGGCGTCGAAAAACCAAACAAATGGAACGCTGGGAACCCTTCGATCCCCTGCCGGAGCATTGGGCACTCCTGCTCCAGAAGACCCATGCGCGCTATGTCCGCCGTCAGGCGCCCTATAAGGATCTGCAGCTGGTCGAACGATTGGCGGCGCGGGCCGCCTCCTGACATTCTCTTCACCGGCGGCTGTTCGCCTGCCGAAACTTGTGCTACAACTCCGGTATGTTGTCGATCCGGCCCATTTTTGCCATTGCCCAGCTGGCGTTGCGGAACACCTTCCGCTCGCGAATCGTGTTGTTGCTGCTGATGATGCTGGCGGGTAGCGTTCTGCTACTTCCGACGGCGGTCCGAAGCGACGGCACGGTGGAGGGGCTAATCCGCCTGCACTTGTCCTATACCCTCGGCTTGGCCCTCTTCCTGCTAACGCTGGCCACCCTGTGGGCGGGATGTTCCAGCGTATCGCAGGAAGCGGATGCCAAAACCCTGCACCTGCTGCTGGTGAAACCGGTGCCGCGCTTCCAGATCTGGCTGGGCAAATGGCTGGCGCTGGTGGTGCTGGATTTTGTCTTGTTGGCGTTTGTGATGGGGCTTTCGCTGGGCACCCTCCACTGGAAGCTCCACCGGTGGAATGCCGATCCTGCGGACCTGCGGCGGGGCATGGCGATCACTCTGGCCTCGCTGGAAACGCGGTATGCCCCACTGCCCGATGTGGAGGCCCGGGTGGAGGAGGAAACGGAACGCCTTCAGGCCGAGACCCTGTTGCCGGACCTGCCGGAAGACATCCTGCGCGGCCAAATCCGCCGCGCCATCCTGACCCGCTTGTATTCCATTCCGCCGAACGAATCACACACCTGGCGCTTCGAGCTTCCCTCCCACCATGCCGAACAGCCGTTGCCGCTGATTCAGTTCCGCTGCGCTTCCTCCATCCTCGGCGCGGCGGAAATCCATGCCACCGTTTCCATGGCGGATCTCCATACGGACCTCCGCCTAATGCCCGGCACCTTGCAAACGGTATATTTCCCCAAGGAAAACCCCACCCTTTCCGGAGCGGTTGATGTGACGGTGCTCAACCACGGCGAACAGGGAGCCACGCTCTTTTTTGAACCGGTGGACGGCCTGGTCCTGCGGCAGCCCCACGGCACGTTTGCGGGAAATTATGCTCGCGGCTTCTTCCAGCTCTTCCTACGGCTTTCGCTGTTTGCCGCCCTCGGAGTCACCCTCGGAACGTTGTTCACCCTTCCCGTGGCGACGTTCCTCACCCTGGTCCTGCTGTTGCTGATGTCCCTGTTCGGGTTTGTGAGCGAGGCGGCCCAGACAGACCGGGAGACGTTTGTGGAGGGCGTGGCCTCCTTCGGTGCGGGCTCCCACAGCCACGGCGAAGAAGAGGTAGACGAGGACCCTTCCGCCCTGGCGCGGGGCACCGCCACCATCTTGTATTACGTGTATCGCGGCACCTATCTCACGCTGGGGCCTTTTCTGGAGAACACCACCCTAGACCGGCTAACAACCGCCACCCGGATCCCCCCCGGAGAAATTGGACGCAACCTCCTCCAACAGGGGTTGCTGTTGCCGCTACTGCTGGGTCTGGCTTCCACCTTCATCCTGCGCCGCCGTGAATGGGCGCTTCCCACGAGGAGTTGAGATGCGGCCTTCTTCTCTCTCTCCCCCCCCCACCCGTGGCGGCGCGGCCGTCCGAACGGTGGCCTGGGGCCTGGCCTGCGCCGCAGCGCTGGCCGCCGCCGGCCTCTTCAACGAGCGCCTACTGGACCTGCGGGGGGACCTAGAGCTGACCCAAGCGCCGCCCACGGAAAACATGCCCCCCATGGTGGCGTTCACCACCGTGGCACTGGGCGGCTTCCGCGGCATTCTGGCGGACATCCTGTGGATGCGCTCAGGCACGCTGCAGGAGGAAGGACGCTACTTTGAACTTGTGCAACTCTCCGACTGGATTGCCAAACTCCAGCCGCGCTCCTCGGCAATCTGGACCTACCATGCCTGGAACATGGCCTATAACCTCTCCGCGCTAATGCCAACGCCGGAAGAACGCTGGCACTGGGTCCGAAACGGCCTGTCACTGCTCCGGGACGAGGGCATGGTTTACAACCCCGGATCGGCACGGCTCCATCAGGAACTGGCCTGGATGTTCCTCCACAAACTGGGCACGGCAGACGACACGGCCGCACCGTATTACCGGGAACAATGGAAGCGGGAGTCCCTCCAGGCCAACCTTCGACTGAATGCCGATGTCATGGCACAACTTTCGAAAGAGGTGGCGCCGCTGGATTGGAGCACGCCCCAGGCTCAGGCGGTCTATTGGGCCTATACGGGCCTGCCGTTCGCCCGGACGGAGTTTGAAGACCTGGCGCTCCGGCGCATCCTCTATCAAGCACTGCTACAGCTGGTGCAGCAGGGGCAACAGGAGATGATCCCCCATGCCATCCGCGCCGTGGAAGACACTCAGCGGCGTCATCCAAACACGGCGCCCCTGCAGGGCGTCCTCGATCGGCTACAGGAGTGACGCCCTGCGGTTGCACGCTCAGCGCAATCGGCCCCAATGGGGGCCGAACGGCCAATAAACGAAAAAAGCCGGACCGACTAGGGCTTTTTCAGAGACGGGGCCGAAATAGCGCCCGTCGAGGCTGGAATACGTATTGTCGCCAAAGGGAAGAAACTGCTTGTCCCCCACCTGGATGCTGGAGGCGCTGGAATTCAAGATGGCTCCCACGCGGGTGACATAGCCCCGGTATCCCGGCTCCAGCACCTGCCGGGCAAAAGGATAGGGCTCCTCCACGGGGCGGCCGTCCACCACTGCATACCGGTCCCGGATGGAGACGGTTTCCCCGGGCAGGCCGACAAGCCGCTTGATGTAGAAAGTGTCCGCCATGATGTGGAGGCGTTCCTTGTGGGGAATGAAATTGGTGTCGAAGACAATGATCTGCCCGCGTTTGGGGCGGGTGAAGTGATACATCACCTTGTTGACGAACACTTGGTCGCCTCGAATCACGCGGCCGGTGGCCAGCAACTGGCCTTTTTCCACCCGGTCACCCGGTTGCACATGGAACTGCATGCTTCGGGCCGGGTCATACACCGCAGAGTCCGGCAGGGGTGTCATCCGGATGGGATGCGGAATGCCGCCGATGGAAAAGGCGTATTGATCTTTGAACGGCAACGGGCCGCCGACGATGCCGGAGGTTTTGGCCCTGACTTCCGTGTAGTATTCGCCGAACACAGCCAGCTTGAGGAGGTTGAACGGCGGATAGTCGCTCCAGGCCCGCCCTTCCTGGGGATAGGCCAGAATGCCGTTGAGCGTGGGCTGCATGGAGCCGGTGGGAATTTTAAAGGGCTGGATGAAAAAGCACTTGCAGGCCATGGCGAGCGAGATGGCCACAACGAACACCTCGATGTTTTCGCGCCACCGGGGAAAGGCTCTGGGCGGCTGCAACCGATCGATTGTTTTTTCCGCCGACTCGCAGGCGGGAGCAAGGCGCTTCCAGTCCCGGGAAGCCCATAGGGTCCGCAGGGCCACATCCGCCTCCACGGCCGCCTCCACATCGGCGGCCGAGGCCACATCCTCACGCATATTGAGGGCATGCCGGAGCTGGTGCCGGGTGCTTTGGACCCGCTTCTTCCATCGTCGTTTTTCACCATACGTCATGACGTTCTCACTTTTTTGATTTCAACACGGCAATGAAGGCTTCCTGGGGAATGCCCACCTTGCCGAACTGCTTCATCCGCTTCTTGCCTTCCTTTTGCTTTTCAAGCAGCTTGCGTTTGCGGGAGATGTCGCCGCCGTAGCACTTGGCGGTCACATCCTTCCGGAAGGGGCGCACCGTGGTGCGGGCAATAATCTTGGCACCGAGGGCGGCCTGGATGGCAATGGGAAACTGTTGCGGCGGAATCAGGTCCACCAACACATCGCAGATCTGGCGGCCGCGGGCCTCGGCCTTGTCGCGGTGGACGATGCAGGAGAAGGCTTCGACGGCTTCACCGTGCACCAGGATGTCAAGCTTGACCAAATCGTCCTCGCGATAGCCGGCATGCTCGTAATCCATGGAGGCATATCCGCGGGAGAGGCTTTTCAGCTTGTCGTGGAAATCAATCAGAATTTCGTTGAGGGGCATGGCGCAGGTGAGCATGACGCGCCTGGCATCCAGGCTTTCGGTTTTTTCAATGGCGCCTCGCTTGTCGAGCACCAGCTTCATCATGTCGCCGATCTGCTCGCCGAGGCAGATGATGAAGGC
Organism: Verrucomicrobiota bacterium; assembly: GCA_031262805.1. Taxonomy (GTDB): domain Bacteria; phylum Verrucomicrobiota; class Kiritimatiellia; order CAIQIC01; family Lenti-01; genus JAISGX01. Next base: position 21,619 of record JAISGX010000105.1, read on the forward strand.
GTTCACCATGGGCTCTTCGATGCGGTCGATCTCCGTCGGGTCGGGCAAAAAGACGGGGTTGTCCACCTCCTTCATGCTGCCGTCGTTGAGGAAGACGTGGTAAACCACGCCTGGATAGGTGGCGATGATGTCGCAGTCGTATTCCCTTCGGAGCCGCTCCTGCACAATTTCCATGTGCAACAGCCCCAGGAAGCCGCACCGGAAGCCGAAGCCGAGCGCCACGCTGGATTCTGTTTGATACTGGAAGGAGCTGTCGTTGAGGGATAGTTTTTCTAGGGCGTACTTCAATTTTTCATAGTCGTCCGAATCGATGGGATACAGGCCGGTGAACACCATCGGGTGCATGGCCTTGAAGCCGTCGAGCGGATGGGAGGTGGGCCGACGGGCGGCCGTGACGGTGTCGCCGATCCGGATTTCGGTGGCGTTTTTGATGTTGGCCATGAAATAGCCCACCTGCCCTGCCTGGAGAACGTCCGTCGGGCACAGTTTCGGATTGAACACACCGACTTCTTGGATTTCATAATCCTTGTGGGTGCCCATCAGGCGGATACGCTCACCCCGACGGATGGCGCCGTCGAACATTCGGACATAAATGATGCCCCCACGGAAGGTGTCGTATTCCGAATCGAACACCAGAGCGCGCAGTTCATCTGGATGCTCTGATTTTGGCGGCGGAATGCGCTCCACCAGCGCTTCGAGCACATCGGCCACGCCTTGACCGGTCTTGGCGCTCACGAAAAAGCATTCTTCTCGCGGAATGGCGAAAATGTCCTCGATCTGGCGGGCCACGGTGTCCACATCGGCTGCGGCCATGTCTACCTTGTTCAGCACGGGAATAATTCGGATGTTGTGCCCAGCGGCCAGGAAGGCGTTGGCGACAGTCTGGGCCTCCACGCCTTGGGTGGCGTCCACCACCAGCAGGGCGCCCTCGCAGGCGGAGAGGCTACGGCTGACTTCATAGGAAAAATCCACATGGCCGGGCGTATCAATGAAGTTGAATTCATAGACTTTTCCGTCCCGCGCCTTGTAGCGCATGGTGACGGGATGGGCCTTGATGGTGATGCCGCGCTCGCGCTCGAGGTCCATGTCGTCCAGCAACTGGTCGCGCTGGTCGCGCTTGGAAATTGCACCGGTCAATTCGAGCAAGCGGTCAGAGAGCGTGGTTTTGCCGTGGTCAATGTGCGCGATGATGCTGAAGTTGCGGGTGCGCGCTAGGGTATGGTCCACCGGGCCGCAGGAGGGCACGGACGCCCGGGCCGGACCCTGGGCTTCCGAATCGTCCTTCTCTTTGTAAAACATGGTTGCCATCGTATGGTGTTCTTTCCCTGCTGAATCGTTCTGCCCCCCCGGCTGACCCCGCCCGTCGGCTATTTCCCTTCCATCCCATTGCCCTTCCACGCGGCCTGCGCCTTCCAGCGCATATCTGCAAGGGTGTCGCGCATATCTGCGGCCTTGAACAAAAAGGAACCCGCCAGCAACACATTGGCCCCTGCCGCCGCGCAGCGCGCACCGGTTTCCGTGGTGATGCCGCCATCCACCGCAATATCCACCGTTGGCAGGCGGCGGGCGATGGCTTCGATTTTCGCCAACCCGGATTCCATGAAGGCCTGTCCGCCGAAACCCGGGTGCACGGTCATGACGAGCACTTCATCCAGCACATCCTCATATCCATCCAGCGCGGACACCGGGGTTTCCGGGCACAGCGTCAGCCCCGCCCGCCTTCCGGCGGCGCGGATGCCTTCCAGCGTCCCCCGCAGATCGCCTTCCGCCTCCACATGGATCAACACGGTGTCCGCACCGGCCTCCATGAAGCGGGGGGCATACAGATCGGGACGCATAACCATCAGGTGGACATGCAGATCCGCCTCCGGCAGGTCTTCTCGGATGGCACGGAGGATGTCCGGCCCCATGGTCAGGTTCGGAACAAACCGGCCGTCCATGATGTCCACATGCAGACCGGCCGCCCCCGCCGCCATGGCCCGGCGGCAGTCCGCCGCCAGGAAGCCCATGCGGGCCGACAAAATCGACGGCATCACGATGATTTCTTTTCCGCTGCTCATACTTCCCGTCCACCGTATCCAAGCCAGCCCTTCCGGTCAAGGAAAGGTGCGCAAGAAGAAGCCCGAAGCGGCGGAGGCCGCAGAAGGCTTCGCACTCCCCGCCGGGCAAACCACGCTTCCGCTGGATATAAGCCGCTACTCCCTGCTTGTCTTCTCCAAAGTCCGCCCGCCCCTCCTTCCCGCAGCCGCCCTCCACCGCCGCATCCCGGAAGCCCACCGCCGGGTTTTCCACTCATTGGAAAAAATGATCGGGACTTTTCCACTCATTGGAAAAATTGTTTCCACCCGATGGAAACCTCCGGCTTCACACTCGTGGAGCTGCTTGTCACACTGGCGGCGGCGGCCCTGCTGGCCACCGTGGCCGCCGGAATATACCCCGCCGCCCTACAAGGCCGCTCAGGCGGCAAGTTGCCGCTCCAACCTCCGCCAACTGGCCGCCGCCAACCACGCCTATGCCCTTGACCATGGCCGCTTCGTCGCCGCCGCCTCGGATGTGGATGGAAACAACCGCATGCGCCGGCACGGCATGCGCCGCGGCTCTTCTTTTGACGCCACAGACGGACCGCGGACTCCCTATCTGGGGGGCAAAGCAAGCAGCGAAGGCCTCGGCTGGTTCGGGCCCGACGCCGACAGCCTCTTTGCCCCCTTTTGACTCATCCCCCCCCGGCGCGTCTTTGGATATCTGGCGGGTTGATGGCGACCTATTCATTCGCTCACCTCCAGTCAAATCCTTCAATGAACTCTGTAATCATGGGGAATCCTTATCCTCGATCTCCCCGATAATCCTGTCAAAATCGCTCTGGAATAGCCGGTCCTGTATAACGCGGTACTTCTCAAACTCGCTTTCGGCGTGGGCTTTGGCGATTTCGGCAGATATGCGCCCGGAGTTTTCAAGTAGGGCGTTACCGTCCGCTTGAAGGATAAGGTCAAGGTGTTTCGCCCACGCTTCCATCGTCATGGGGACGTGCCCACGGGCGCGGCGTTCTGCCAAATCCAAATAGGCGCCCACGAGCATGGCAAGACTGTCCAATTCCTCGCAGGTCAGATAGTTTTTGGAGATTGAAACGTCGCTTTTGAGAATTTTCCCGTCTGGGCTATTCGCGGCATAGGCGCAACTGGCCTTCTATGCTTTGATCCGTCTGGTGAGGGCCGTTGCTATATCGGGCGTAAATTACGGCGTTCATTCGCCTTCACCTTCCATAAGCATATCGAAGAAGACGTTTTCGGAGATTATTTCAATATCCTGTCCTTTTAGCTTCAACTGTTCAGCCTTTTTGTGCTTTGAGCTTTTACCGTCTTTGAGAGCCATTCTGTAGGAACCGTTTCCTAAGACAAGGAAGTCAACGTTTTTGTTCACGCTATCGGCGCAAAGGCCACCAGAATTCACCACAAGTTGGGCGGCCTCCGCACGAACCATTCTTTCAAGCACTCCAGTAAAAACAAAGGTTCTTCCATAAATAGAAGTGCTTGGGTCGATATCGTCCGCTTCGGGCGTGAGTTTATGGAGCGGGGAATAATCGTGATGCCTTTCCCGCTTGACGGATAGACATATTCCGTTTTGTTTTATATATTTAGACATATATTCATAACATAAAACAGTGTTGTTCACGTCGGAAAGGGAACGGTGCTCAACTTCGCACGGGATACCAAACCGAAGAACAAGGTCTTTAAGCCTATGGTGGCGCTCTTCCTTGAAGACATTTCGACTAATTCGCATAGTATCAATAAAATCATTGTTTAGCGGAGAAAGACCACAACGGATAGAATTATCATACAGGAAATTTATGTCAAAATTAGCATTGTGCGCAACAAGTACAGAAGAACCGACAAAAGAAAGAAACTGCGGAAGGACTTCGCGAATCGGCGGGGCGGTAGAAAGCATTTCATCCGTTATACCCGTTAAGTCCGTAATAAAGGAATCGAGACTATGACCGGGGTTTACGAGACTAGAAAATGATTTGGAAACCGATCCAGCATGGACGCGCACGGCAGCAAGCTCTATTATATCGTCGTATTCGGGATCAAAACCTGTCGTTTCAATGTCTACACACATATAATCACTGCCAAGATCAAGCAAACTTTTTCCCTTAAAGGGGCGCGAGGGAGCTTGCTTTGCTTCATCCTTGGCATACGTCACTTCGCCGGAATGAATGTCGATAATGCTCTTCATTGCAAATGCTCCTTTATTTTATCATACCCGCAACTGGCGGCCTTTTCTTTAGCTCACCGTTGCGGAAGTTTCCATGTTGGGAACAAAATCAGCTTTTTTATATGTGTTCAGCGCAGCAACCATCGTTTGCCGAATGAATTCCTTTGGCTCTCCTCCCGAAGTCGTTGAAATGGTATAATTGACCTGAGGTGAAGGCATGGAATTTCAGGCAGAGAATTTTGGACAGATGCTGGCAGGGTCATTGGGACTGACGGAGCCATGGTACATTGAGAAGGTAGACTTTAACGCGGAAGAGGCGGCGGCGCACATATACATAGCCGTGTGCGTTAGCTCCGCAGGGTGCCGACAAACACGGAGAGGCGTTTCATGGCTTCGCGAAGGTTGCCCATGCTGGTGGCATAGGCGCACCGCAGGAAGCCGATGCCCGAGCGGCCGAAGGCATCGCCCGGCACAGCGGCCACGTTTTGCGTTTCCAGCAAGCGCATGGCGAAGTCCCGAGAGGAAAGGCCGAAACCGCCGATGTACGGGAAGGCGTAAAACGCGCCAGCTGGGGTGTGGCAGGGAACGCCCATTTCCTCGAAGGCGGAAATCAAGTAATTCCGGCGGCGGTTATATTCTGCCACCATGGCGGCGACGGCCTGCTCGCCGTGCTCCAGGGCTTCGGCGGCGGCGCGCTGGCCCGTGGTGGGCGCGCTCATGATGGCATACTGGTGCAGCTTCATCATGTTCTCTGAAATGTCGAACGGGCAACAGGCATAGCCGATGCGGAAGCCGGTCATGGCCCAGGCCTTCGACATGCCGTGCAGGAAGATGGTGCGCTCCCGCATGCCGGGGACGGAGATGAAGCTGACATGTTTGCGCTCGTAGGTCAGCTCGGCATAGATTTCATCCGTCAGCAGCAACAGATCGTGCCGGATGCAGAAATCGGAAATGTCCTCCACATCCTCCCGGGAAAGCACGGCGCCCGTCGGATTGCACGGAAAGTTCAGCATCAAGACGCGGGTGCGGGGCGTCACGGCTTGTTCCAGCATGGGGCGTGTGAGGCGGAACTCGTCCTCCCGGCGTGTTTCCACGCAGACGGGCGTTCCACCGGCGAGGAGGATGCTCGGGCGGTAGCTCACGAAACAGGGCTCGTGATACAGCACTTCTTCGCCGGGGTTCAGGATGGTCCGCAGGGCGATGTCGATGGCTTCGCTCACGCCGACGGTGACGAGCACCTCCTTTTCCCAGTCATAGTCCGCACCAAATTCACGCGAGACATAGCGGGCGATGGATTGGCGGAGGCCTGGATCTCCGCGGTTGGAGGTGTAATGGGTTTCGCCGCGCTCCAGCGATCCGATGGCGGCTTCGCGGACGGCGCCGGGGGCGTCGAAATCCGGCTCCCCCACGCCCAGGGAAATGATGTCCTTGCGCGTGGCGACAATATCAAAAAAGGTGCGGATGCCTGAGAACGGAAGATCCCGGACATGTTTGGCGACTCTACTTTGGGGGTTCATGTGAGGATTTTTTACTTGAATGCAGGAAAATAAGGTTACGGACTGACCTGCAAGCGGTCATCCGCCCGTTCCGCTTCCATCAGGACGCCGTCTTCCTTATAGGTCTGGAGCATGAAATGGGTGCCCGTCGAAAGCACGCCGTCGAGTGTGGCCAGCCGCTCGGTGATGAAGGACGCCACGTCACGCAGGGTTTTGCCTTCCACGAACAGTAGCAGGTCATATTTGCCCGACATGAGGTACATGTTCACCACTTCGTCAAAACTGCGGATGCGCCGGGCGATATGGTTGAAACCGCCTTCGCGCTCGGGCTGGACCTTCACTTCGATCACGGCGGTCACGCCGCTTTCATCGGGAAGCCGGTCGGTGTTGATGAGGGTGCGGTAGCCGCGGATGATGCCGTCGCGCTCATATTGCCCGATGCGCGAGGCCACCTCCGCCGGAGAAAGGCGGAGCATTTTCGCCGCTTCTTCCACAGGGGTGCGGGCGTTTCGTTTCAACAAGCTCAATAGTTCATCCATGATTCCACCTCCGGCATTTCGTCGATCGAAAAGCCGCATCCTAGTGCGGAACCGGCGGAAATACCAATTCTTTGTCGCTTTTCCTCCATGGGGAGAGCCAGACGCCGCCCTCTCCCCCCAGCGGCAACCGAATGCCAAAACACCCGCCTGAATCCAGGCGGGTGTTTCCGTCGACGGGACAAAGGGACTAGAGGCCCATCATGCTGAAGACCAGGACAAACAAGGCCACGGTTTCCACCACGCCAAGAGTCATCAGGTAGTTTCCGAATCCCTGGCCGGTTTCCGCCAGCGCATCCGCGCCGGCCGCACCGGCCTTGCCCTGGAACCAGGCGGAGGTCCCCAGACCCATACCGCCGAAGATGCCGGCAAACAGACACGCCGCCCAACTGGCGGCCGCGCGCTCGGGATCCGCCGCGACGCCGCTGATGGTGGTCATGAGAATCATGCCGTAAATCGTCTGCGAGAGCGGAGCACCGATGAAGGTGATCAGGATGAACGGAGCCGCCTTGCCCTGGGCATAGCACTTTTTCCATGCACCGATTGCCGACGCACCGGCCAAGCCCGACCCAATGGCGGAACCTACCGCACCCAAGCCCAGCGCCGCGAGGCCCCCGGCCTTTGCCAATGCCATCATTACACTTTGATCCATTTTTCTCTCCTCCAGTTTGGGCGAACCCGCCCGTATTTTTAATTGTTTTTCTTTCAGGCGGCGGCATCCGGCTTGGCGAAGGGCCGGTACGGCGTGCCGCTCCATGTGATTCCCTTGTGATTCGAAAACTCCAGCGTATTCAACCGGATGGCATGCACCAGCACACCCATCACCGCCAAGAGAATGTTCAGCACATGGGCGAAGAACACCAGCACAGCGCCGATGATGCCCCACCACCATGTGATGGTTCCGCCAAAGATCATGGTGTTGAAGGCATTGGCCACGGCAAAACCCGCAGCGCCCACGGCATACAGGCGGACATAGGAAACCACATCCGTAAAGTTGTTCACCAAGTTCAGCGGCAACAGCGCCATGTTGAACCAGCCGTCCTTGAACTCCGCGGGCTTCATCATGAACAGGACGATCAGCACGATGCCGATGAGGACCATGTAGTCCGCCGCGGATCCTGTGAAGGGCACCAACGCGGCGGGGCTTCCAATATAGGAGACCATGTTGCCGCGCAGCACCATGTGGTCCGCGAGGAGGAACATGTACCATGTGGTCAGAATCCACCCCAGCTGCTCCAACGCCTTCACGCGTTTCTCCCGCAGCAGGTCCCACACGTTCCAAGCATGGCCGATGGTGATCTGGGCAGCGCCGATCAGAAAACACAGACCCATCAGGTTTTCGGCGGAGCGGCTGTTGGTCAGGAACGGCAACTGGATTTTGTCCAGCCCGGCTTTGGCGAGAATCTCCGGCGAGAGGCCGAAGACATCCCCGCTCAGCAGGCCCCAGAGGATGGTGCAGATGCTGGTGACCATCAGGAGGTTGGAGGCGTTCTGCGGTAGCTTTTTCCGTAGCAGAAGGGTCAGGAGCAGGAAAATGGTCCCGTAGCCGGCATCGCCCACGATCATGGCGAAGAACAGGGAAAAGAACACCATGAACACGCCGCTCACATCGGCTTCGTTGTAGGCGGGCAGAATGTTGATGCCCTCGAAGATGGCCTGGATGGGCTTGGCCCAGCGCAGCGGCTTCAGCTTGACGGGCGCATCGTCTTCGGGCCCCGGATCGTTCACCACCACGCCCCAGCCGTGAGCGGCGGAGGCGTCGTGAACCTTGTGCACGTCTTGGGCGGGAACGAACCCTTCCAGATAGGCAATATTCTCTTCCCGGCCCATGCCGGCGCGGACTTCCTCGTATTTGGCGGCGGCTTCCGCATGCGCCAGCAACTTCTGAAGGGCGCGACGGTCTCCGGCGGAATGGGACAGTTCCCTTTCCCCGGCGGCAATCTGCTCTTCTAGGCCGGCCACCGTGCCATACAACTCGTCGAGAGAGGCGGTGGGCGGGCGGAGCTCTTCGGCTCCCTCCCAATCAAAGGGTTGGGCGGCAAACAGGGCCCAGTAGCCATCGTTTTTCCGAACGGCCAGATGCTCGGCGCTCACGCCTTTTGGCAAATCGGGGGTCTTCTTAAGGGGGGCGCGATAGAGCTTGAGCGTGATACCCTTGTCCGCCAGCGCCTGGATGGCGGCGGGGTCAAAGGATCCGAACGGTTCGATGCGGAAGGCTTCGGCCTTCAATGCTTCAATCTGGTTCTGCTTGGTTTTCTGCTCGTCCAATAGCTTGGCCAAGTCATGGGCCAGTTCCCGGACATCACGGCCGGAGGGTTCCGCCGTGGTCGTTTTCGGCAGCCGGGCGATCACCCGGTTGAGGACTTCCACCTTTTCACGGGCCTGATCCAGATCGGCCCCGCGCGGCGCCACCACGGGCCTGACGTGCAGGACGCCCAGCTTCTGGAGCTCCGAGAGGGCGGCGGCCCGATCCTGCTCCATGGTCAGGATCATGACTTTTTTCATTTTGACGATCATGAGTCCGTCCTCATCATGCCGCCTCTTCTTCCGAGGCTTCGGCTTTCTTGACGCTCTTGTTCTTGGCCATCTTCGAGCGCACGACCGCACTCGTGTTTTCATCGCCCAAGAAAATACGGATGCGCCGGATGTTTTCCGACGTTTCCGGAATCTTCACTTTTTCGAACAAATTCACGCGCTGGCTGGTGGTGCGCAACTCCTTGGCGAGCAGCCGGTGCTGTTCTTCCAGCAAGCGGCGTTCGATGCGCAGGCGGAACAGGGCTTCCAGCGTGGAGAGGCCTGCATCCACCCAGGCGGGTGTACCCCAGAGATCGGGGGCGGTTCGCTTGAAGGAGAGGTCCTTCAGGGTCCGCACGGCCACACCGGCGACATTGCCGTGTTCCACGTCGATGGAATCGACGGAAAGGAAGGAGAGGTAGTCCAGATCGTCGGAATAGAGCTTCACCCAGTCGGAGAGTCCGGAGCGGGAGGCTTCTTCTTCCGCCTTCTTCTCGTCAAGGCGGTGCTCCACCTGCCGGATTTCCATCTGGAGCTGCTGCTGCTTCAGGATGAGCGTCGGCAGATAGCGCTGATAACGCTTCAGGGCGTCCCGTTGCGTTTTCAGTTCGGTCTTGGTGTTTTTAACCTTGGGCATGGCCGTTGCGCCTATTTTCCATCCTTGGGAGCGGCCCCATCTTCCGGCGCTTCCTCAGGAGTTTGTGCATCCTGTTTTTCGGCTTCCGGAGATTCGGCTCCCGCCTTCCCGGGCCAGAATTGGTCAATCAGCTTGGAGGGGATGCCCGTTTCTTCGGGGTCAAAGCTGTCGGCCATGATCTGCCAGCCCAGATCGAGGGCCCTCTCGAGGGGGATGTTGACGGACAAATCCATCATTTCCTTCTCGAAGCGTTCGCCGTAGCGCAGGAGCTTCCTGTCCCATGCGCTCATGCGGAAGCCCATGGACTGTTTCTCCAAGGTTTCCTTGTAGGAGGCGTAGAGCTGGATCATGGTGTTCATGACGGTGCGGTGGTCTTCGCGTGTCTTGCCGTTCACCTGCTGCTTCAGGCGGGAGAGGGAGCCGAAAGGTTCGATGCGGCCGTTGCGGAGGTAGAACTGCCCTTCCGTGATATAGCCGGTGTTGTCGGGCACGGGATGGGTCACATCGTCACCGGGCATGGTGGTCACCGCCAGGATGGTGATGGAGCCGGCGCCTTCAAAGTCCACTGCCTTTTCATAGCGGGAAGCGAGCTGGGAATACAAATCGCCGGGATAGCCGCGGTTGGCGGGAATTTGTTCCATGGTAATGGCGATTTCCTTCAGGGCATCGGCAAAGCTGGTCATGTCGGTCAGCAGCACGAGCACGCGCTTGTTTTGCAGGGCGAACTGCTCGGCCACGGCGAGGGAGATGTCGGGCACCATCTGGCATTCCACGGTCGGATCGGCGGCGGTGTGGATGAAGAGGATGGAACGAGAGAGGGCGCCATTGGCTTCCAGGGTGTCGCGGAACTGGAGATAGTCGTCGTGCTTCAGGCCCATGCCGCCGAGGATGATGATGTCCACTTCGGCCTGCAGGGCAATGCGTGCGAGCAGTTCGTTGTAGGGCTCGCCGGCGGCGGCGAAAATCGGCAACTTCTGGGATTCCACCAAGGAGTTGAACACGTCAATCATGGGAATGCCGGTGCGGACCATCTTGCGCGGGATGATGCGCTTGGCTGGATTGACGGAGGGGCCTCCAATGGGAAAGCGGTTTTCATCCAGCACGGGACCGTTGTCGCGGGGCTGGCCGGAACCGTCGAACACGCGCCCGAGCAAGGCATCGGTGAAGGAGACGTCCATCTTGTGGCCGAGGAAACGAACCT
>JAISGX010000126.1 GCA_031262805.1 Verrucomicrobiota bacterium
CTTTTGGGCAGTGTGGATTCTCCAGCATGCGGCATTGGGGCGCTTTTCCGGCATCAAACCCTTCCTGCCCTATCTCGGCATTCTGCTTTTCGCCGCCGTGGTGTGGGCGTTGGATGAACTGCTTTCCGCCCGCGCCTTGGGTGCGGTGTTGATTTTGCTGGCCGATCCGGTCTTGGATGGCATCCGGTGGGCGGATTCGAACGCGCACTACGTGGTGGCCGTTATCGCCTACGCTTGGGTCATCATGGGTTGCTTGTGGATGCTTTATCCTTGGTTGTTGCGCAAGTGGTTGCAACGGCTGGCGCCCACCGCCGGGAGCCTTCGCGGATATGGCGTCGTGAAGGCCGCCGCAGGCATTGGCCTGTTGGCCTGGGGTTTGGCGTTGGCATAGCAGGGGCGCGGCATGCCTGAACCCATTTGCACCTGCGCTCCGAGGTTCTTGGTGTTGCGTGGAGGCGCCATCGGGGATTTTATGCTCACCCTGCCCGTGTTGCAGACCTTGCGGGAGCAATGGCCAGCCGGACACATCGAAATCTGGGGCTATCCGCACATCGCGGAAGTGGCGGTGGCCGGTGGGCTGGCACAGGCCGTCACCTCGCTGGAACGAGCCGAAATGGCCCGTTTTTTTGTTCCGCTTCCCCAGTTCTCCGCCGAGCAGGTCGCCGCCGTCCGTTCCTTCGATTTGGTGTTCAACTACCTGCACGATCCTGTGGGGCAGGTGCGGAGCAACCTGCTGCTCGCCGGGGCCAAACAGGTGTTGTCTGGCTCGCCGCTCATCAAACGGGGGCATGCCGTTGCCTTTCTGCTGGAGCCTCTGCAGGCCCTAGCGCTCTATGACGCCGGGCGGGTGCCGGAGCTGAATCTCTCCGCCGCATGGCGCGCAAAGGGGAGCGAATGCCTTCGGAAGATGGGCCTCCAGGGCCGTCCGGTGGCGGTTCATCCCGGCAGCGGGAGTCCGGCAAAAAATTGGCCCGTGCAGCGCTTTGCCGAGATCATCCGCCGTTTGAGGCGGCATGGGGAGTCTGTGGTGCTGGTGTTGGGCGAGGCCGATCGCGTCCAAGCGGACTATTTTGCCGAAGCCATGCCGGAACTGCCGAAATGGCAGGGATTGACTCTCACGGAATTGGCGGCCGCTCTGAGCGCCAGCCGCCTGTTCCTTGGAAATGATTCCGGCATCACGCATATGGCTGCCGCCCTTGGTCTTCCCGTGGTGGCGTTGTTCGGTCCCTCGAATCCGGACACTTGGGCGCCCCGGGGAAAGGGAGACATCCGGGTGATTCAAGCGCCGGAAGGCGAGTTGGAACGCCTGGAGGTTTCCACCGTGTGGAAAACCATATGCCTGGAATAGAAGACGTTGGTTTTGGTTGGGTCGGGTGAAAAAAAATATGCTAGGTTTTCCGGCATATGAAATTGCATGTCAAACTGATGCTCGCCAATGACCGGGACGAGGAATTTCTCGGCGGTGGATTGATTTGCCTGCTTGAAGGCATCCAGCGCAACGGCTCCATCCACCAGGCCGCTTTGGAGATGGGCCTCTCCTATGTCAAAGCCCTGAAAATTCTGAACCGGATGGAGCGGGAAGTGGGGCGGCCCCTCTTGATTCGCCATAAAGGCGGGGCGGAGCGCGGAAGCACCACGCTCACGCCTTATGGCGCATGCTGCGTGAAAAATTTTGCCGTTATGCGCGAGAGCATTCTCCGTTGCGCCGAAAAAGCCTTTGCGGCGTTCCAGAAAACATGCGGCGAAATTTCGCCGGGCCCATAAAACAGGATTGTGCTTTGGCGGCGAAGGGATATCCTTGAAAAAGACGGTTTTTTCGCCGGAAACCCTTGAAGCGGAGATGCGTGGATGAATCAAAAAACCCATTCGGACAAGTTTGGAGTGGGCGGGAAAATAGATCCGCCGTCCGGAGCCCGGTGGACGAGGAAGGCGGCGGGCAGCCACATGGCAAAACCCTCCAAGGACGCACTCGCGGCCATTGATTTTGCCGCGTTGTACCGCCGTCAGGCGAAGGCCTCCTCCTTTGAAATGCGCTCCCGGGAGGACTGGGACCAGCGTGCGCAACGGCGTAGCCGCCATGAAAAAGGAAGCGACTATGCCCGAGCCTTTTTGGCGCGGATGGATCTCCATGAGGTGCACAGTGTCCTGGATATTGGCTGCGGGTCCGGCAATCTCGCCCTCCCTTTGGCAAAAAAGGTGAAGCAGGTGCACGCCGTGGATTTTTCCAGTGGAATGTTGAGCCTTTTGCGGGCCCAAGCTAGGAAGCAACACCTAAAGAACATCCGGACAACCCGCTTGGCCTGGACTGATGAATGGCCGCGGGTGCCGAAAACGGATGTGGTGGTCTGTTCCCGCGCCATGAGTGTGGAGGATGCCCGCGCCGCCCTCATCAAAATGGACGCGTTGGCCCGGAAACGTTGCTACCTGACGGTGCATGCCGGGGGCTCCTTCATGAGTGAAGACGTCTATCGGGTTCTGCGGCGAACCATGATTCCCCGGCCGAACTACATGTATGTCGTGAACATCCTTTACCAGCTGGGCATCCAGGCCAAGGTGGACTTCCTGAACACGTCCGGGGGACTCGCCTATGAAGGGCCGGAGGCGTTCGTGGAAGGCATTCGGTGGCGGATAGGGCGTTTGACGTCCGCAGAAGAGAAACGGTTGCGAACCTATTTCGAATCCCTGCCGAGGGATGCGAAAGGGCGGAGCCAATACCGCCATGATTTTGTCTGGGCCTTCCTTTCGTGGGAGAAAGGATAAGCCCCCCGGTTACGGCCGTTTGGAGAGGCGGGGGCGTGCTGGCGGGCTCGGCGTCGAGGGCGTTTCATCCTCTCCCGTGATTTCCGTCAGAACATCTTCCAGCGTGATGAGGCCGCTGACTTCATAGCGTTCGTTGGTCACCAGAAACATCGGCAGGCGGGTCACGCGCATGCGCGGGAGCAGGTGGTCCACCGGCAGATAGGCCGCCACCAGCTGGGGAGGGCGCATGTAATCGGCGGCGGTTTTCCCCTCGATGTGCCCGTCGGAGAGAAGATCGAAGATATGGACGATGCCGACAAACATCTTCTGGGCTTCATCATATACCGGCAGGCGGTTGAATTCACTCTTTCGTGCCGAATTCAAAATTTCCTCCGCCGTGGCCTGGCTGGAAACAAACACCATTTTGTCCCGCGGCGTCATGAGGGAACCGCAGGTTTTATGCGTCAGCTCGAACACACCGTGGATCATTTCCGACTCGTGCGCGGTCAGGACGCCCGATTGCACGCCCTCGCCGGTCAAATGGAGCAATTCCTCCCGCGTCACCAGCAATTTGGCATCCGTGTCTTTTTCTCGTTTGGGGATGATTCGCTGCAGGATGGCTGTAATCACTAGGGTGACGGGACGAAGGATCCAGGCGGCGGCGCGTAGCAAGGGCATAAAAGGCAGTGTCCGGGGGGCCGGCGCGGCTTGGAACCAGGATTTCGGAATATACTCGCCGAAGATCAGGACGACCAGGGTGGTCAGAATGCCGGCAAGGGTGATGCCGACGGCCCCTCCCAGCTTATATCCGATGGATGCGCCAAGGACCGCCACCATCACATTGGTGATGTTGCTACCCACTAGGGTGGTCCCCAGAAAAAGGTCCGGATGGGTCAGAAAATGGCGGACGGTGCGGGCCCCCGGCACCTGCTGCCGAACCAGGTGTTGCAACCGGAGCCGGTTGATGGAAATGATTCCCATCTCAATGCCGGCGAAAAAGGCGGTGCCGACCAGGCAAAGCAGGAAACCGATGATTTCTAGGGCAATCATTCGAAGAACCCCTTTGCTTTGTTTTTGCCATCCAATTTTTCAATATGCGCGAGGGTGACACGCAACTTCATCGTTTGCATCACCCGGACGCGGACGCCCTGGGCCTCCACCACGTCATCCTGCTTTGGCACGCTGCCCAAATGTTCCGCAATCCAGCCCGCCAGCCTGTCGGACGTCTCCGCCTCCAAATGCAGGCGGAGTTTTTTATTGATTTCCTCAAGGGAAATATTGGCATCCACCAGCCAGGCATGCGGTCCCGCCGTCTGGAAAACCGGGCGGGGTTTGGACAACTCATTGTAGATGTCCCCCGTAATCTCCTCGAGAATATCGCCACGGGTGACGAGGCCCGCCGCTCCGCCGTATTCATCCACAACGATCGCCAGCCGCATTTTTTCCTGCTGGAAACGGGTCAACAACCGGTTCAGGGGAACACTTTCGGGCACAAACACCGGCGGCAGGGTGGCCGCCGCAATGGAGTGCGCGGGATCCAACAGATATTTGCGTACATCCAAGAAGCCGGCAATTTCATCAAAATGGGAACGGTAGAGGATCAGGAAATTCCGCCGGGCCTTCCGGGCAATCTCCAGGGGGGTTTCATCTTCGTCCTCCAAGTCGAGCCCTAGGAAATCCACCCGCGGTGTCATGATGTCGGACGCACGTAGATCCTCCAAATCCACAATCGCCTTCACCATGGCCAGTTCGTCGGCGTTGAGCACACCTTCTTCCCCGGAAATGTCCAGGACCGTCTCGAACTCCTCTTCGGAAAGCGTTTTGCCGGTGGGGAGGAACCAGGCCGCCAACTGCCGACTGATGACCTCCAGCAGGTAGCGCAGCGGCGTCAGGACCCTGTCGCAAAAGCGCAGGGCCGGGCCGTAGAGGCGCACCAATGTGGTGGTATAGAGCAACCCCACATTTTTCGGCCCGATTTCCCCAAACAAGATCAGCAGGATGGTGATGCTGGGGATGGCCGCCAATTTGTCGAGCCCGGCCGGAATACCCCAGACCCGGACCAGCACGTAGCCTACATTGGAAAGGGCGATGTTCACTAGGGTATTGCCGATTAAAATGGTGGAGAGCAGGCGGGACGGATTCGCCAGAATCAGCCGCAGCTTTTCGCCAAGGGCCGGCTGTTGTTGATGGATGCGGCGGAGCTGAATCGGATCAATGGAAAAATAGGCGGTTTCCGCACTGGAGAAGAAGGCCGAAGCTCCCAGCAGGCAAAGAAAGACAACCGGCAGCAGGAGCGCGGTCATGCCGTTGCCCCCCGCATTTGAAAATCAGCTCTGTGTGCAGGTTTCACTTTTCGCAATTCAAAGAGGGGCGTATAATAGTGGGCGATGATGAAAATTTCCATCACAACTTCCAGGCGGACCCAGTTGGTCCCCCTCACTCGCCACATCCAAGAGGCCCTTTCCCGCCTCCCGGCCTGGACCGGGCTGTTGCATGTGCATTCCCCCCACACCACCGCTGGCGTCACCCTCAATGAACAGGCCGACGCGGATGTGGCCGCCGATATGGAGAAGGCGCTTGCCCGCTTGGTTCCTTGGAAGGCCGCTTACGCTCATATGGAAGGAAATTCCGCCGCCCACATTCAAACCGCCCTTGTCGGCGTGTCTGCGTGGGTGCCCATCCGCGATGGGGCCCTTGCCATGGGGACATGGCAGGGGATCTTTTTGTGCGAATTTGATGGCCCGCGCACGCGGGAACTATGGCTCACACCGATTCAGGAGATGCAACCGTGAAGCTCCATTCCTCCATTCCCTCCACATGGAAAACCGTTTTGACTTGTGCCGGTTGCTGTTTGCTGCTGGCCGCCTGTAGCAAACCCACCCCGGAAAAAGACATCCAAAAAGGGTTGGAATTGCTTCGAAAAGGCGAGCTCTCCGCCGGAAGGGCCCAACTGGAGGCCGCCCTTGCGCAGGCCCCGGAAGCACCATTTGCGGCTGAGATCAACAACTGGCTCGGTCTGGCCGCCCTGAAATTGGGACAGCCCGAAGCCGCCCTGACCTATTTTGAAACCGCCATGAAACGCAACCCCGCCGCGTTTGAACCGGTGTACAACGCCGGATGCGCGGCCCTGGATATGGGCGACCACTCCCGAGGCATCCGTTGGCTCTCTCAGGCGGCCGAAATGGATGCCAACGACGCGCTCGCCATGCTGCGCATCGGCGATTGGACCACTCGCCACGGCCGGTTGGATCTGGCCAAACGCATGTATTTTGCCGTTCAGAAGCGCGACGCCCGCAATGCCGCCGCCGTCACCGGCCTTGGCCGCATCGCCCTCCTAGAAGGCCAGCCCGCCCAGGCCGAAACCTATTTCATGGAAGCCTTGGAATTGAACAAGGATTATCCTCCCGCCCTGTACAATTTGGGCGTCTTGCAGTCCCGTGCGGAGGGAAATCCCGCTCAGGCAATGGAATATTTCCGGCAATATCTGGCCGTTGCGCCCAATGGCGAGCGCGCAGAAGCCGCCGCCGCCCGCATTGGCGGGGCAACCATCGAGCAGACATCCTTCAGCGCCCAGGTGCCCGCCCGGCCCAAGGCCGATGTCGGCATCCTGTGGGGCGCCGTGCAGTCCGCCTTGCAGCAAGGCGATCAGGAAGCCGCCTATATGAACGCGCTACGTGCGCTGGAACTGGCGCGGGAAGGCGGCAATGCCCAGCAACGCGGAGAAATTTTGAGCCGGGTGATGGACGTTTTTGGCGATCGTGCCGCCGTGCAACTAGAGGCAGGGGACCATTGGATGGCCCAGGGCAATCCAAAGGCCGCCCAGGCGGCCCTGATGCACGCACAAGCCTTGGAGCCGCAAAACCCCATGGTTTTGTTGCGTTTGGCCCGGGCTTCTGCCGCGCTGGAAGAATACGACACCGCCGTGATCTCCCTGCGCCAGCTCGCCCGGTTGGAACCCGGCAATGCGGATGCCTTGTGGGAGCTGGCCGAAACGTATGGCGAGAGGCTGGGCATGACCAGCCGGGGTATCAGCGCCTACCGGGACTTTGAAAAACGCTTCCCGGCGGATCCACGCGCAGCGGAAATCCCGGCACGGGTTCGGACACTGGAAGAGATGGCCGCCGAATGGGCGCCACAGGAATAAGACGATGAGCCCCTCAAAACCAACCCTGCAAGTGGCGCCCATCCCGATGCGGAACGTCGGCCCCGTGTGCCTCGCCGGTCCCGAAGTGGCCGGGGAGTTTTTTATTCCTCTCGCCACCTATGAATCCCCGTTATGGCCCTCGGTCGAACGGGGCGGGCGGCTCACCGCTCGCGCCGGAGGCATCCAGGCCGTGGTGACGGCGGAGGGTATGACCCGCTCCATCCTCGTGAATGCTCCCGATGCCGTTTCGGCCCTTGAGCTGGTTCATTTTCTGCAGGCCCATCGTTCCGCCCTGGATGAAGTCGCGGCTGCCACCGGCCGGTTTGTCCGGCTGCGGGATATGCATATGGAAATCGTGGGCCATCTGGTCTACATCCGCTTTGCGTTCGCCACCGGCGATGCCGCCGGCCACAACATGGTCACCCGGGCCTCCGACGCCCTATTGGCCTGGCTGTTGGAAAAACGGCCGGAATGCGCCTATGGCTCCATTTCCGGCAACCTGTGTTGTGATAAAAAAGTATCTGCCGTCAATGGCATTTTGGGGCGCGGAAAATCTGTGGTGGCGGAAGTGCTCGTTCCCGGGCGCTTGGTGCAGCGTTATCTCCACACCACCCCCGAAAAAATCGTGGAACTTACATGGCGCAAGAACTGGGTCGGTTCCACCTTGGCGGGCGGCGTCCGCAGCGCCAATGCCCATTTTGCCAATATGTTGCTCGCCTTCTATCTCGCCACCGGGCAGGATGCCGCCAATATCGTGGAAGCCTCTCAAGGCTTCACCCTAGCGGAGGTTCGGGGCGAAGACCTCTATTTCTCCTGCACCCTGCCGAACCTCATTGTCGGAACCGTGGGCAATGGCAAGCGCGTGCCCTTTGTGGAGGAAAACCTACGGCAGCTCGGTTGCCTGGAGGAACGGGAAGTCGGTTCCAATGCCCGCCGCCTCGCCATCCTGTGTGCGGCCGCCGTTCTTTGCGGCGAACTCTCTTTGTTGGCTGCTCAGACCAATCCCGGCGAACTGATGGCGGCCCATTTGCGCCTTGAACGGTCGTAAATCCGCGGTAGAATGGAAGCCGGAGCGTTTGCCATGGAAGAACAGGTCATTGTCGTGGATGCCGAAGACCGGGAAATCGGAAGGATGGAGAAAATGGCGGCCCATCAAAACGGGGGAACACGCCATCGCGCCTTCTCCATCTTCATTTTTGATTCCGCCGGGCGTTGCCTTCTGCAGCGCCGGGCCGGGAGCAAATATCATTTTCCCGGATTGTGGACCAACACCTGCTGCAGCCATCCCCGGCCGGGGGAAGAAACGGCCGCCGCCGCGCATCGCCGTCTGCAGGAGGAATTGGGATTCGACTGCCCTTTGGAGGAACGCTTTCAATTTGAATATCGTGCCGAGAGCGAAGAAGAAAACCTAACGGAGCATGAGCTGGACCATGTGTTCACCGGCATATACGACGGCCTTCTGAATCCGAACCCGCAAGAGGTGGAGGCGATTTGCCACCTCACCCCTTGCGCCCTCGAAGAAAAGCTCGCTGAACATCCTGAAGAATTCACGCCATGGTTCAAGTTGGCGGTGCAACGGGTGCTCGCCGCAGTATAGGGGTTGGGGGGACGGCCAGCGTGTGGGAGCGGGCGCTTGCCCGCCATGGGATCCGCGCCGGATCTCCAAAACCCGTCGCTGGAAGGCGGATAAAATGCCCGTATGGCAAAGGCTTGCGCCGGAGCCCCAAGAAAAGCGCGTGCGGATGTGGCGGATTACGTTGATTTTTGGAGGTGGATGCAGCAGGGGTGGGAGTTGATGTCCAGATCTCCCGCTCCACAAACGGCGCGGATGTTCCGCGCCAAGGTTTCGGTGGCGATGGTGTGCTGGTGGGCGCTGATGGCTTCCACAAGGGCGGCATCCGCGCTGATCTCCAGCGTGATGTGCTCCGCCACATCCAGATCGGCGGCTTTGCGCAGGTTTTGGATGCGGTTGACGAGTTCCCTGGCCAAGCCTTCGCGAACCAATTCCGGCGTCAATTCGGTTTCCAGGGCGATGACGAGGGCGCCATCCGAGGCAACGGCTAGGCCTTCTTTCGGCGTGCGTTGAAGCAGGACGTCTTCCGGTGCGAGAGAGACGACTTGGCCTTCGACTTCAATCTCCACGGCTTCCCCGGCGAGTAGTTGCGCGAGACGCTCCGCATCCAAGGCGGCAATGGCCAAAACGGCCTTTTGCATGCGTGCGCCCAGTTTGGGGCCCAGTGTTTTGAAATTGGCTTTGGCGGTGAGCTCCGCCAGCTCGGTTTCGTCGTTGCCGAAACGGACTTCCTTCACATTGAGCTCGTCGGCCACAATGTCCTGCAATGGCCGAATGAGGTCCAAAACGGCTGGGTCCCGGCAGATGATGTGCAGGGCGCTCAGCGGCTGGCGGACCTTCAGGTTGAAGTCCGCCCGGAGCTGCCGGGCAAGCGTCACCACGGTCATCACCTGCTGCATTTGGGCCTCCAGGGCTTCGTCTCGCGGCTGGGCGCCGGGCAATGGGAAATCGCACAAGTGAACGGATTCCGGCATGTCGCTGGTCCGGAAGTTACGATAGATTTCTTCCGCAATGAACGGGGTGAAGGGGGCGGCAATTTGACACAGCTGCAACAAGACGGCATGCAGGGTTTCATACGCGCTGGTCTTGTCGGCATCGTCGTCGCTTTTCCAGAAGCGGCGGCGGGAGCGGCGGATGTACCAGTTGGTCAGCTCGTCGATGAACTGCACAAAAGGACGAACGGCCTGCTGAAGATCATAGGCATCCATCGCTTTGACAACCTCTGCGGTCAGCCGGTCCAGCGTGGAAAGGATCCAGCGGTCCAGCAGGTTGCTGGAAGGTTTGCTCTTGTGGTTGGCCTTGGGTTCCCAGCCGTCGATGTTGGCATAGGTGACAAAGAAGGAATACGCATTCCACCAGGGGATGAGCAGGTGGCGGAGGGAGTGGACCACTCCGGCTTCCGAGAAGCACAAGTCTTCCGCCCGCACGATGGGCGAATGGATCATATAGAGGCGAAGGGCGTCCGCGCCGTATTTGTTGAGAATATCCGTCGGGTCGGGATAGTTTTTCAGCCGTTTGGACATTTTGCGGCCATCTTCCGCCAAGACAAGGCCGTTGACGATGACGTTGCGGTAGGGGGATTGGCCGAAGAGCGCCGTGGCGAGCAACATGAGGGTATAGAACCATCCCCGCGTCTGGTCGAGGCCTTCGGCAATGAAATCGGCGGGAAAGAAATTAGCCAATTCATCTGCTCGTTCAAATGGATAGTGCTGCTGGGCATAGGGCATGGAGCCGGATTCAAACCAGCAATCGAGCACTTCCGGCGTCCGCCGGTAGGTTTTGCCGTCTTTTTGGATGAGAATCTTGTCCACGTGGTGCTTGTGCAGATCCGTCACCTGTTGCCCGCTAAGGGCTTCCAATTCCCGGATGGAGCCGATGCAGATCATGTCCGCCGGATCGGCTTCGTTGATCCAGACGGGAATGCACGAGCCCCAGAAACGATTGCGCGAGATGTTCCAATCCTTGGCCTCCTTGAGCCAGTTGCCGAAGCGTTTTTCGCCGATGGCGGCGGGCACCCAGTGCACCCCGGCGTTGTTGGCGGCCAAGCGCTCATGCAGGTCTTCCACCTTCACATACCACGCTTCAATGGCGCGGTAGAGCAGGGGGGTGTCCGTCCGGGGGCAGAAGGGATAGCTGTGGGCGATGGAGGACTGGCGGACAAGCTGTCCGCTATCCTTGAGGCGGCGGATGATCGGCTTGTCGGCATCCTTGCAGAACAGGCCTTTATATTCGGGCACGACATCGGTGAAGGTCCCGGAGTTGTCCAGATAATCCATCAGGGGAATACCGGCGGCGGTGCAGACGCGGAAGTCATCCTCGCCGAAGGCCGGGGCCAGGTGCACGATGCCCGTACCATCCTTTGTGCTGACAAATCCATCGCTCAACACCCGGAAGCAGTCGGGTGTGCCGGCAAACGTCTGGAAAATCGGTTCGTAGGTCATTTCCCGCAAGTCGGCGCCCTTCCAGCGTCCGAGGAGTTCATACTGGTCTTCCGCCTTGTAATAGGCCTCCAGGCGCGCTTCGGCCAGCAGGTAGAGCGTGCCGTCTTCCTTGTCGCGTACGACGGCGTAATCGATTTCCGGCCCCACGCAGATGGCTAGGTTGCCAAAAAGGGTCCACGGGGTGGTGGTCCAGATGAGGGCATATACCGGAGCGCCTCCCGCCTCCAGCCCCGGCGGCACATGGTCGAGTTTGACGCGCACGGTAATGGCGGGGTCCTGCACGTTCTGATAGTTGCTGCCCGCCTCGAAGTTGGACAGCGGAGTGTTCAGCTTCCAGGAATAGGGCATGATGCGGTGCGATTTATAGACGCGCCCCTGTTCCCAGAGCTGTTTGAAGACCCACCAGATGCTTTCCATGAAGTCGAGGTCCATCGTCTTGTAGTCGTTGTCGAAATCCACCCAGCGGCCCATGCGGGTGACGGTTTTGCGCCATTCCTCCACATAGGTCAACACCATGGAGCGGCAGGTTTCATTGAAGACATCCACCCCCGCCGCCAGAATGTCGGCGGCGCCCGCCAGCCCCAGCTTGTCCTGGGCAATGGCTTCGATGGGCAATCCGTGGCAGTCCCATCCAAAGCGGCGCTCCACGAAATGGCCGCGCATGGTTTGGTAGCGCGGAGCGATATCCTTGATGATGCCCGCCAGCAGGTGCCCATAGTGCGGCAACCCGGTCGCAAAAGGAGGGCCGTCGTAAAAAATGTACCTCTTCGAATCCTTCCTGTTTTCGAGGGATTTCATGAACGTATCGTGCTCCTGCCAGAAGTGCAGGATGCCCTCTTCCATTTGAGGGAACGACATTTTGTTGGATACGGGCTTCAACATACGCTTTTCCTTACCTTTTCAGGCCGACCCGGCCCAAAACAGTCATTCATTATACGCGCAGGGCAAAAGGTTTGTCAAAATATGCGCTTCTTTCCGCTTTGCCCCGGAGCGGGCCTCAAAACCCGGAGGGAGCCGATGCCGCCGCCCTCTGGAAGGCGGAAGCCAAAGCGCCGCCCCCCCCTGGGCATTCTCGGTTTGGAGCTCCCGCCCGCCGGAATAGATGCGCCGTGGCGGTTCTTTTGATATACTCCGCGCTCCCACCCCCATTTGGACAGGACGAAGGCATGACAAAACGAACCACAGCAAAAGAAACCGCCGAAAGCATGGCCAAGCGGCAGCGGGAGATTTCTGTCTCGGAATTCTTCCTGAAAAACCGCCACCTATTGGGCTTCGACAATCCGCGCAAAGCCATCATGACCGCCGTGAAGGAAGCCGTGGACAACTCCCTAGATGCCTGCGAAGAAGCCGGCATCCTGCCGGAAGTGGCCGTGGAGCTTCGCCAGGTGGCCGATGCCCGCTTCCTCGTCCTCGTCCGGGACAACGGCCCCGGCATTGTCCGCTCCCAGATCCCCAAGGTGTTCGCCAAATTGCTCTATGGCTCCAAATTCCACCGCCTGCGGATGTCGCGGGGCCAGCAGGGCATCGGCATCAGCGCCGCCGGCATGTACGGCCAACTCACCACCGGCGCCGCCACCCTCATCCACTCCAAAACCCAAAACGCTCCCCTTGCCCGCCGTATCGCCGTGCAGATCGACACCCGGAGCAACAAACCCGCCGTTTTGTCGGACGAAGAAACAGACTGGCTTCCCGCCTTTGCGCCCGAAGAAGAAGGCGGCGAGCCGGTGGTGGCTTCCCACGGCACGCAGGTCTCCATTGAAATGACCGCGCA
Organism: Verrucomicrobiota bacterium; assembly: GCA_031262805.1. GTDB lineage: Bacteria > Verrucomicrobiota > Kiritimatiellia > CAIQIC01 > Lenti-01 > JAISGX01. Next base: position 12,669 of record JAISGX010000126.1, read on the forward strand.
ATATGTCCGCGGCCGGCTTTCCGTGGATGAATATCTTAAGCAGTGCGCCATTGCCAACCCGCACCTGCGCCTGCATTTCCGCGTGAGCCTGCTCAAAAAAGAGAAAGGCGCGTCCGCCGCCATCCTCGAAGAAGGCGCGTGGCAGACCTATAAGCGGGCCACCCGGAGCTTGCCGCCTGCGGTGGAGGCCATCCGGCCCCATCCCCATGGCGTGGAGCTCGGCGTGCTGATGCAGATGCTCAAAGACAGCTCCGCCCGCACCCTCAAAGGCGCTCTGGAAGACGATTTTTCCAGGGTAAGCGCCCGCATGGCCCTGGAAATCTGCTCCCGCGCTGGGCTCAACCCCAAAACCCCTCCCGCACGCGTGGCCCACCGGGAAATGGAAGCGCTCTATGCCGCCATCCAGGAAACCCGCCTGATGCGCCCCCCGATGGATTGCCTCTCGCCCATCGGCGAGCAGCAGATTCTCGCCGGGTTGCGCAAGGAAGTGCCTGCGGATTTCTATACCGCCGTGACCCGCTCCCCGGAAGTCTACCGCGGCAACCCCTTCCTCATCGAAGTCGGCCTGGCCTATGCCAAACCCGGCGAAAATCCCGATCTGGGCGCGGAAGACTCCGTGCGCGTTATGCGCTTGGCCAACCGCGTGCCGCTTCTCTATATGGGCGGCGCCTGTGCCATCACCCAGGCCCTGGAAGACGTGAATTGGAAGTCCTACGGCCTTTGCCAGCCCAAAGGCGGCCTCCCCCTCGGCCCGATGGTGCTGGTGGTCCACATGGCCAGCGTCTGGGTCCCCTTCACCAGCGAAAGCAAAGAAGCCATCGCCCATTACCCAGAAATTTTGAAAGAAACCACGATGGCCCTCCAGGAGGTCGGCCGCCGCTTGTCCGCCTATCTCGGCAAACGAAAACGCCTAGCGGAGGCGGAGCGCAAACGAAGCTACATCGAAAAATACATTCCCCACCTCGCCCTCGGCCTGAAGGACATTCTGGCCCTCTCGGAAAAACAGAAAATGGAAGTGGAGGCCGTTTTGACCCAAATGCTGCAACGCTCTCGCCCGGAGAGTTAGGCGCGGCTTTTTCGGGCGGAGCCCTCCCGTTTTTTCCATCCATTGGAAAGCAAAAGGGACCGGTTTTCCACGCATTGGAAAAAAAGTTTCCACACGGTGGAAACCCCGTATATTCTCCATGTGTTTTCCGTGATTTCGGCGTGCGGAATTCGCTGGAAAAAACAACACCGCCCGGAAAGGATTTTTGCCATGGATAGGGATGAGTACATTCAAAAGAGTACGGGCGAGCACCTCAATCGCGGGAATGTCTATTTCACGCTCGGAAAATACGAGGAAGCCTTTGCGGATTACACGAAGGTGATCGAGCTGAATCCAGAGAATGCGGTCGCGCACTTCAATCGCGGAAGTGCCTATGCCAAGATCAAAAAATACGAGGAAGCCATTGCGGATTTTGATCGAGCGATCGAGCTGAATCCAGCGTATGAGGAGGCGTACAACAATCGCGGAAATGCCTATGCCGAGATCAAAAAATACAAGGAAGCCCTTGCGGATTACACGAAGGCGGTCGCGCTGAATCCAGCGTATGCGGGCGCGCACTTCAATCGCGGAAGTGCCTATGCCGAGATCAAAAAATACAAGGAAGCCCTTGCGGATTTTGATCGAGCGATCGCGCTGAATCCAACGTATGCGGAGGCGTACAACAATCGTGGAATTGCCTATGCCAAGATCGGAAAATACAAGGAAGCCCTTGCGGATTACACGAAGGCGATCGAGCTGAATTCAGAGTATGCGGTCGCGTACCTCAATCGCGGAAATGCCTATCAAGCGTGCGAAAAATACGAGGAAGCCCTTGTGGATTACACGAAGGCGATCGAGCTGAATTCAGAGTATGCGGTCGCGTACCTCAATCGCGGAAATGCCTATCTGGAGCTCAAAAAATGCGAGGAAGCCCTTGCGGATTTTGAGAAAGCTATTCGCTTGGATCCGGCCTATAGGTTGGGTTTGGACTTCTTATGGAGAAAGATTTCAAATTCGAAGCAGTGGAAAAAGGTATTGAAGTGGTCAATCTGGCAAGGGCGGGAGCTGGAAGAATGGGGAGATTATTTTTGGGCGTTGCTGGCACGCTTTGTGAAGGAGAAAAAGAAGGAGCCCGAAGATATTCCGGTCGATCTGGTGAATGCGGTAAAAGAGCTCTACGACTCTCTCGCTGTTGTGGATGATCCCAACGGTGATAACTATATAGTTAAAATCAAGCAGAAGGACCGCCCGGCGGATGAAACGCCCACAGCGTTTGTGTACCAACATGCCCCATTTTCCATTTTGGAAACCCTGGCGAAAGAGCGTTGCCTTTGGCTGACCCCCGCGTGTTACCAGAACGATCCAGAGGAAGGAAATTTTATTTTTTCATATTTGCGTGATACAATTAAACGCGCTAAATCGCCTCAAGCCGGACACGCTAAATTGCATCAAGTGCTAGACGCTTGCAGAGAGGAGGCGGAGCAAGAGAGCCACATCGCTTTCATTCGAAGTTTGAGTTGCCTGGAAGATCGGGTTCTCATGTGGAACAGCTCCTATGCGGAGAATGGCGGGGGAATGGCCCTCGGGGTTCATCTCCATCGCATCCGAACCGAAAAGCAATCCGGTCTTGCGGTGTCAGCCATCATGTTGCCCGTTTCCTCCGCGCAACCCTCCCAGTCGCATCAGAGTGTGGAGAGCGAAGGGCGGAAAACAAGCGAGCCGTCGCCTCCTCCGCCTTCCGAAGATGGGCCGAACAAGGAGAAGAAAATTCCCCTGGATATGCTGGATTTTCGGCGGGTGCTGTATCTTCCGACGAAAGCCGAAGAGGATAAGAAGGCGATGGAGTGCGTGGGAAAAGTGGTGAAGAAATTACAGGAGTGGGCGGATTTGAAGAAAACGCCCTTAAGCAAAGAGGATCTGTACCTGATTTTTCTCCCGGTGGCTCATTTGATCAAAAACGAAAGTTACCGGCACGAGGCGGAATGCCGGTTGGTCTATCTTTCGACCATGGGATCCGCCAAGCCCTATCTTCATGGCAACCCGGCGGATTTGGGCGTGCATCTGGAAACGGAAGCCTTTTTGTTCGATGGACAGGCGGAGGCGGGAGAGGAGGAACACATATATTTGGGGCCGAAAGTGGATGGCGTCAAACTCAGGCAAGTTCAACACCACTTTAAGCATGCGCTGGAGAATCCCATTTCGATAAGGCCGTCGAAGATCAAATTCCGCTGAGCCGAAGCGCCGTTGGCAGGCGGAGCGGTCGGCGCGGAACCAAGCGCGTGAATTGGATTGGCATCCTCTCCAATGGATGTTTTATTCGTATGGAATATGAAGAAACCGGCAAAACAACATGCGGCGGCGGCTCCGGAAGGAATCGGCAAAGAGGCGGCTTCGCGGAAGATCGCGGCGGCGGCGGCGGAAATCCATGCGGACATTATGAGGAAGGGAAAAAAACCTTCCATGGATTTCCCGGTGCGCTCGCTGTCCAATGTGAAATACGATGTCCAGCGCGGACATTTTGAAATCCTGGGCAAGAAATCGACGCGGACGCTCTCCTACCACACGGTCAAGACGTTCGCGCAGTCCATGCGGCTGCTGGCGACCACCAAGAACGACTTGCTGGACCGCGACGACATTGCGGGCAAGCGCGAGGTGTACTACAACAGCAAGAGCTGGGGGGAGTGCCGGTTCGATGCGCAGCCGGAGAGCGATACGCTACTGGACGACATGGAGGCCATGCTGGGCATCAACCGCGAGCAATTGGGCTACATCCCCGAAGAGCGCGGCGGGGATGTGTGCGGCGAGCTGGTGGTGGTGGACAAGGACCCTGTGAGCGGGGAGGATGTCCGAATCAACTGCGCCAGGCTGGGCAGCGGGGCGTGGAGCATCCCCTCACGCGTGGAGCATCTGCGCTTTGAAACGAAGGCGAAGCTGGTGCTGGTGGTGGAAACGGCCTCGCTGTTTCAGCGCCTGGTGCACCACCGCTATTTCGAACGGGCGAACTGCGTGCTGATTTCCATGAGCGGCGTGCCGACTCGGGCGTGCCGCCGCTTCATCCGGCGGCTGTCGGACGACCAGAAGCTGCCGGTGCTTGCCTTCACGGATGGCGATCCGTATGGATATTGCAACATATACCGGACCCTGAAGGCGGGCTCCGGACAGGCGGCGCACATCAACCGCTTTTTTTGCGTGCCGCAGGCGCATTACCTCGGGGTCACGCCGCAGGACATTCTGGACTACCATCTGGAGGATGCCACACATCCGCTGGAAGACGTGGATGTCAAACGGGCGAAGGATGCCCTCAAAAACGATCCGTTCATCCTGCACCACAAAGAGTGGCAGGCGGTGCTCACCCAAATGCTCAAGATGGGCGTCCGTATTGAACAGCAGGCGTTTGCCAAGCACGGGTTGAACTTTGTGCTGGAGGTCTATCTGCCCGAAAAGCTCAAAAAAGGAAAATTCCTGCCATAGGGCGCGCCTCGGGGCCCAGAAAAAGGGGAGGAGGGGGCTTGGAGGGGCGGAGCCTTACGCAAAAAACGACATTTTTGTCGTTCAAATTTGTAGGATTGAAAAAAGTTCCGGCAAGTGGATTGTTTTTTTGTATGGTTTGGGAAATGGTGGAGATTTCACAAAACAGGATTTCGGCGCGCTGGATGGCTCCAGCGGGCGCGGAAGAGAAGAAGAGGAGAGGTTTGGATGAAAGCCATTGGATTATATGACCCGAGAGCAGAGCATGATGCATGCGGGGTGGGCTTTGTCCTGAATTTGAACGGCCGGGCGGAGCACGGCATCGTCCGCAAGGGCATTGAGGTGTTGATGAACCTGCTGCACCGCGGGGCGACGGGCGCGGATGCCCGTACGGGGGATGGCGCGGGCCTGCTGCTGCAGCTGCCGGATGGCTTTTTCCGCGCCGAGGCAGACCGCCTTGGCTTTGTCCTGCCGGAGGCGGGCGCCTATGGCGTGGGGGCGATGTTCCTGCCGGTGGAGGCCCAGGAGCTGCAGGACACCCGCACGGGGATGCAGCGGATTCTTCTCGAGGAGGGGCTGGAGCTGTTGGGCTGGCGCGAGGTGCCGGTGTGCCCGGAGGCGGTCGGCGAGACCGCTCGAGCTTCCATGCCGTCCTTTTGGCAGGTGTTTGCCGCGGACCCGCTGGGGCGAAAAACGGGGGAGGCGCTGGAACGCAAGCTGCTGGTGGCGCGCAAACGGATGGAGCACGAGTTGGGCCGCAAGGCGGTGGATGGCTCGCCCAAGGCGTATGCGGCGAGCTTCTCCTCCCGGACGGTGGTCTATAAGGGCATGATGATTGCCCCGCAGGTGCCGCAGTTTTTCCCGGATCTGCTCGATGAGCGCCTGGCAAGCGCGGTGGCGGTGGTGCACCAGCGGTATTCCACGAACACATTCCCTTCCTGGCCGCTGGCCCAGCCGTTCCGCCTGTTGGCGCACAATGGCGAGATCAACACCCTGCGCGGCAACCGCAACGCGATGGCCGCACGCGAACGGCAGATGAAGTCCAAGCTCTTCGGCAAGGACCTCGCGAAGCTGCTGCCGGTTCTGGAGGAGGCCACCAGCGATAGCGCCAATCTGGACAATGCCCTAGAACTCTTGACGCTGGGCGGGCGCGACATTCACCACGCGTTGTCCATGTTGATGCCGCAGGCCTGGGGCAGGAAATATCCCATGGGGCCGGATTTGCGGGGATTTTATGAGTATCACGCGGGATTGATGGAGCCGTGGGATGGCCCTGCGGCGGTGGCCTTCACGGATGGGCGGCTGGTGGGCGCTTCGCTCGATCGCAACGGCCTGCGCCCCATCCGCTATACGGTGACGAAATCGGGCTTCATGGTGCTTGCGAGCGAGGCGGGCGTGCTGGACCTTCCGGCGGAAGAGGTGCTGGAAAAAGGGTCCCTCCGCCCGGGGACGATGTTGCTGGCGGATTTGTCGGCGGGGCGGCTGATGAAGGACCCGGAAATCAAGATGCATCTGGCGCGGCAGAAGCCCTACCGCCGCTGGGTGGAGGAGAACCATCTCGCCATCCATGGCTTTTTCGGCGCGGTGGATGTGGTGGATGCCCCCATGCAGGAATTGGAGCAGCAACAGCGCCTCTTCGGCTATACCCGAGAGGATGTCCGCCTGATTCTGGACGGGATGGCGGCAAAGGGCGTGGAACCCATTGGCTCCATGGGCAGCGACCAGCCGCTGGCGGTGTTGTCGGAAAAACCGCAACTATTGTATGGGTATTTCAAGCAGTTGTTTGCCCAAATCACCAATCCGCCCATCGATCCCATTCGCGAGGAGTTGGTGATGTCGTTGATGACCTTCCTCGGCCACAGTCCGGACATCCTCAACGAGAGCCCGGTGCAGGCGCGGCTGGTGAAGCTACAATATCCCATTTTGTCGAATGCGGATTTGAAACGGGTACGCAGTCTCGACGGCGACTCCTTCCCGGCCTTGGCGACGCTGCAGATGGGCTTTGACGCGGCGGCGGACTCTCCCGGCGCGGCGTTGGAGGCGGCGCTGGAGCAACTGTGCCGCCGGGCGGTGGCCGTGGCCCGCAAGGGGCGCGGCCTGCTGGTGTTGAGCGACAAACACCTGCCGGAGGGCCAGGCGCCAATTCCGGCGCTGCTGGCGGTCTCGGCGGTGAATGGCGCCCTGCTGGCGGAGGGGGTCCGCACGGGCGTTGGCCTGGTGGTGGAGACGGGCGAGGCGCGGGAAGTGATGCACATGGCGCTCTTGCTGGGCTTCGGCGCGTCGGCAATCAATCCTTATCTGGCGTTTTCAACGGTGATGGAGCTGGTGGCCTCCGGCTCGTTGAGCGCCCCGGTGGATGGCGCACGCGCGCTGGAGAATTACATCCATGCCCTCAACAAGGGGCTGATGAAAATCATGTCGAAAATGGGGATCTCCACCCTGCGGAGCTATCGCAATGCCCAGGTTTTCGAGGCCATCGGGTTGAGCCGGGAATTGGTGGACCGCTATTTCGGCGGCATTCCCTCGCGAGTGGGGGGCATCGGCCTCGAAGAGGTGGCGTGCGAAGCTCTGGCCCGCTTCGAGGCGGCGAAGTCCTCCGCAGGGACTCTGCCGCTGCCTTCGGGCGGGCAGTATGCTTGGCGTGCGGATGGGGAGCGCCATTTGTGGACGCCCCAGAGCATTCAGGCCCTGCAGCGCGCCACGCGCAGCGGAGATTGGGCGCTCTATCAATCCTATGCGGCCATGATCAACAACCAGGCGGAAAAACAGAGCACCCTCCGCGGCCTGTTTTCCCTGCGTCCGGCGGGCGAAGCGGTTCCCCTCGACGAGGTGGAGGCGGAGGAGACGATCATGCGCCGGTTCATGACGGGCGCCATGAGCTTCGGCTCCCTCAGCCGGGAGGCGCACGAAACCTTGGCGCTGGCCATGAACCGAATCGGCGGGCGCAGCAACAGTGGCGAGGGAGGGGAGGATCCGGCGCGCTTCCGTCCGGGAGAAGATGGCGGCAACCGTTGCAGCGCCATCAAGCAGGTCGCCAGCGGCCGCTTCGGGGTGACGGCGGAATATCTGGTGAATGCGCAGGAGCTGCAGATCAAAATTGCCCAGGGCGCCAAACCGGGAGAGGGCGGCCAGCTGCCGGGGCATAAGGTGACGGCGGATATTGCCCGGGTGCGGCATTCCACGCCGGGGGTAACGCTGATCAGCCCGCCGCCGCACCATGACATTTATTCCATCGAGGATATCGCGCAGTTGATCTACGATCTGCGCAATGCGAATGACGAAGCGGAAATCAGCGTGAAGCTGGTCTCGGAGACCGGCGTGGGGACGGTTGCGGCCGGCGTGGCCAAGGCGCGGGCGGACCGCGTGCTCATCAGCGGATATGATGGCGGGACGGGGGCGTCTCCGCTCTCCAGCATCAAACATGCCGGCGCGCCGTGGGAACTGGGCTTGGCGGAAACCCAGCAGACGCTGTTGCTCAACAAACTGCGCAACCGCATCCGCCTGCAGACCGACGGCCAGCTGAAAACCGGCCGCGATGTGGTGGTGGCGGCCCTGCTGGGGGCGGAGGAGTTCGGCTTCGCCACCGCGCCCTTGGTGGTGTGCGGCTGCATGATGATGCGCAAGTGCCACACGAACGGCTGCCCCTTCGGCGTGGCAACGCAGGACCCGGATTTGCGCAAGCGCTATGAGGGGCGGCCGGAATATGTCATTCAATTTTTCCGCTTCATCGCACGCGAAGTGCGCGAATGGATGGCGGCGCTGGGTTTCCGGCGCTTCGAAGACATGGTCGGGCGTAGCGACTTGCTGGAAACCAACCGGGCCGTACAATTTTGGAAGGCGGCGGGGCTGGACTTCAGCCGCGTCTTCACCTTCCTGGAGGCGGCGCCGGAAGAACGGCGCTTCAGCCTCCCCCAGCCTTCGCCCATTGCGGAGGCCATGGGCTATTCCCTGTTGCCGGAGGTGGAGGAGGCGTTGAATGGCGGTCCGCCGGTGCACCTGCGCCGGGCCATCCGCAACACGGAGCGCGCGGCGGGAACCCTGGTGGCCAGCCGCATCGCCCGGCGCTACGGCCACGCCGGACTGCCGGAGAACCAGGTGACGCTGGAATTCGATGGCTCCGCCGGCCAAAGCTTCGGGGCGTTTGCCGCCCACGGGTTGACCCTGCGCCTCAATGGTGAGGCGAACGACTATCTTGGAAAGGGCCTCAGCGGTGGCCGGATTGTGGTGCGCCCACCGGCGGGCATGCAGGTGGAGCCCGCCGGGCAGATCCTCGCCGGCAATGTGCTGCTGTATGGCGCCACCGCTGGCGAGGTATATTTGAACGGCCGTGCAGGGGAGCGCTTTGCGGTCCGCAACAGCGGGGCGTGGGCCGTGGTGGAAGGCGTGGGGGACCACGGGTGCGAATATATGACGGGCGGCCGGGTGGCGGTGCTGGGGCCTACGGGCGTCAACTTCGCGGCCGGCATGAGCGGCGGCATCGCCTATGTGCTGGACGAAACCGGCCTCTTCGATGTCTCCTGCAACCTGGAAATGGTGGATTTGGAATCCCTCAATGCCAAGGATGAAGCCGAGCTACGCGGCATGATCGAACGGCATGTGCGGGAAACAGGCAGCCGCCGGGGCCGGGAACTGCTGGCCGATTGGGACCGGTGGAAGAATCTGTTTGTGAAGGTGCTGCCGATGGAATACCGGGCGGTGCTGGGGCAGATGAGCCGCGACGATGCACAAACTCGCCGTGAAGAAAAGGCGAAGGAGTAGGCGATGAAGGATCTTCAGTCTTATCGTTCCTTTTTGGATGTTCCCCGAATGGATCCCGGCTACCGC
>JAISGX010000104.1 GCA_031262805.1 Verrucomicrobiota bacterium
TGCTGACCACCCGGTTGAGCAGATTGCCCAGATCGTTGGCCAGGTCCGCATTATAGCGGCGGATGAACGAATCCTCCGTGAAGGAGGTATCCTGCCCCAGCACCATTTCCGACATCAGAAAATAGCGGAAAGCATCCACGCCGTAGCGGTCCATCATGTCCATCGGGTGGATGGCATTGCCGAGGCTTTTGCTCATTTTGGTCTCGCCGGAGAGCCACCAGCCATGGGCAAAAATGGTTTTGGGCATCTCCACGCCCATTGCCTTGAGCATGCAGGGCCAGAAAACCGTATGGGTGGTGAGGATGTCCTTGCCGATCAGATGAATGGCGGGCCACCAGTGCGCAAAGCGCTTTTCATCCCGGCGGTATCCGATGGCGCTGATGTAGTTCACCAGGGCATCAAACCAGACATAGGTGACATAATGGGGATCGAAGGGCAGTTCAATGCCCCAGGACAACCGTGTTTTGGGGCGGGAAATGCACAGATCCTGCAAAGGTTTCCGGAGAAAACCCAGCGTTTCGTTCCGCCGGAAATCCGGCTGGATGAACCCGGGATGGGTCTGGATGTAGTCCACCAGCCAATCCTGATATTGGCTCATCTTGAAAAAGTAGTTCGATTCACAGACCCGCTGCACCTCGCGACCGCACAGGGGGCACCTGCCGTCCGCGAGATCCTTCTCGGTGAAGAACCGCTCGTCGGGTACGCAATACCACCCGTTGTATTCGTCGCAATAGATCTCCCCACGGTCATAAAGGTCCTGCAGGATTTCCTGCACGACAAGCTTGTGGCGGGGCTCTGTGGTGCGGATGAAATCGTCATTGTGAATTTCCAGCCGTTTCCAGGCCTCCTGAAAGCGCTGGACCGTGTGGTCCACATGCTCCTGCGGGGAGATGCCGAGCTTTTCCGCCGCTTCCTGGACCTTCTGGCCATGCTCATCCGTACCGGTCAGAAACCACGTTTCCCTGCCGAAGAGTCGCTGAAACCGGGTCAACACATCACCCAAAACCGTCGTGTAGGCATGACCGATGTGCGGCTTGTCGTTCACATAGTAAATGGGGGTCGTGAGGTAATAGGGATCCGGTTTCATATGGTGTTGCTCCTGTCGGGGGGCGAATGTACCGCAGCGTATTTTCCAGCGCAAATCAAATCCGAATGGCCGATGGAGCTAGGGCGTTTCTCAATTCTCTGGTTGCCTCTTGTCCGAGACGGCCCTACCATCCCTCCGCATGACCCGCCCCCTCCATACGTGCAAATGCTTGTGGCTTGCCGCCGCCTTGCTGGCGGCTGTGGCGGTTCTCTGGGTTCACCACAGGGAGATCGGCGCGTTCCTCCATGGCCTCCACTGGGCGGATGTGCAAACCGCCGTTGAGCGTGCCGGAGCGTGGGGACCGGTGGTCTGCATCCTCCTGTTGGCGGGCTTCACCCTGCTCTTCCTTCCCACCACCCTCATTGTGGTGGCGGTGGCGCTCCTCTTCGGCGTCGGGAAGGGCCTGCCGATCTGTTTGGCGGGCTTTGCCTGCGGCATGGGCAGCGCCTTTTTGCTGGCCCGCTATTTTATGCGCGACTGGATGGAGAAGCGCATCGGCCACACCGCGTTTTACCGGCGTATGGAAGAAAACATTCAACGCGACGGCTGGAAGCTGGTGGTCTTTTCCCGGGTCTTCCCCATCAACCCTTATCCCATCTTGAACTATGCCTACGGCCTTTCCTCGATCCGGTTTTCCACCTATATCATCTGCTCCACCATCGGAGTGATGCCCAATCTGCTGGCATTTTTGTGGACCACCCATGCCGCTGGCGAAATGGCCACAGGACATTTGGACGGGCGAATCCTTCTGCTGCTGGGCGCCGGAGCCCTTCTTTTTGCCGTGCTGGCCTTTCTGCCGCGCCTGCTCCGGAAAAAAGGACCGGGAACCGCCGCCGCCGGAGCCGTTGCCCCTCCCATCGAGGCCGAATCCTTATTTTCAGACAAGCCCGAAATGGATCAAGCCAGCCAACAAGGCGAGGCTGACCGCATTGAACAACGCATGCATGAGCACGCTAACCCATAAGGACCCGGTCCGGATATAGGCCCACGACAAGGCCAGAGACAACACGAAAATGGGAAGGGCCGACGGGAGATTCCCGTGCAAAAGGGCAAACAGCAGGCTGGTGGCCACCATCCCCGCAACCGCACCCAGCCGACGGATCAGTAGCGGCAGCAGAATGCCCCGGAAGAGGAGTTCCTCCGCCAGCGGGGCCACCCCAATGGCAAACAGCACCAGCAACGGACGGGTGGATGGCGACGCTCCTTCGATGAATAAATCAATGGCGGTCTGAAACGACAGGCTGTGATCCAACCCCACCAAAAGAAGGCTCCAGGCAAAGGCCGTGAACCAAATGACGGGAAGAACCGCCAGGTACCAACCAAGCCCCTGCCCCAGCGCCCACCGAAAGGATGGCGTCCGTCCGAAGGGGGCCGGTTTCCCTCGGGCGCGCCAATATATTCCTAGCAGGAGGATTCCTTGAAAAGACAGTACACTCCACCAGATGGTTTCGGGCATTCCCCAAGCCAACGCTTGCCCCGCGCAGAAAAGGCCCAGAATCCACAGGAAATCCACCCCCGTCCAAGGGGAGGCCACCGCAAAACGTGTTGCTGCCGTCTTCCAGGGAAGGGAATCCGCCGCAGGCCGGATCAGAAAATTCACCAACGAACCGACGCCGACGAGCCATAAAACAGCCACGGCCAGCAGGAACGGCCAAAGCTCATGGAGCGAAGCAACCTCAAGCAGCTCGTCCATCAGGCCGACGGCGATTCAAAGGTCTCGCGGACGGCATAAATCCGCTTATCCTGAGACTCGTGGTAGGTGCGCGTCTGCACTTCGGCCAAGAGCCCCATGGAAATGAATTGCAGGCAGAAGCCGATCAACATGAAGGGCGTGATGACCCAGAAGGGACGCTTGACCAGATAGAGATGCTCCTGGATGCCTCCGGCAAACAAGCGGTCCCCCAGGACCACCAGCAACATCAAGGCGCCCAAGCCGCCGAATACAAATGCGATTTTCCCGAACAGTTGCATGGGCCCGCCAGTGAACCGGAGTAGAAATTTCACCGTCAGCAGATCCAGCACCACACGAAAGGTCCGGCTGATGCCATATTTGGACTTTCCCGCCACGCGGGGATGATGCCGCACCTCCACTTCCGCAATCTGCCCACCCGTCCAGGAGCACAGAGCCGGAATGAAACGATGCATTTCGCCGTACAGCCGGATGCTCTGGAGCACATCACGGCGGTAAGCTTTGAGGGTGCATCCGTAATCATGCAGGCGAACCCCCGTGATGTTGGAAATCAAGCCGTTGGCGAGCATGGACGGCAGGCGCCGGTTGATGAGGGGATCCTTCCGATCCTTCCGCCAGCCGGAAACCACGGCATAATCGTTCTTCTCCATTTCCTCCAACAGCCGAGGAATATCGGCGGGATCATTCTGCAAATCGGCATCCAACGTGATGATGACATCGTTGCGGGCGGAATCAATGCCCGCCGCCATGGCCGCCGTTTGCCCGAAATTACGGCGAAAGCGAATGAGCCGGAAATGCGGATGCCGTCCGGCCGCCTCGCGAAGACGCGCCCAGGACGCATCCCGGGACCCATCGTCCACGAGGATAATCTCGTACGGCCTGCCGATGGACGAAAGGGAATCATGCAGTCTTTGCGTCAAAGTCGGCACGTTTTCTTCTTCATTATACACCGGCACAACGACGGACACACTGAAAGGCGGTTTATTCATCCGGGCAGTATGGCCCATGCCCAGAGGCTTTTCAAGAGACGATTCGTCCACGCCTGCCGTGCGGCATCCTTTTCCGCTTGGAGCTGGAAGAGGCGGAATCCGTTTCCCCTTGCGCAATCTTCCCGCATGCGGAGGGTGGATTCCAATTGCCGCTACGTTGCGGCACTGGTATAGTTTGCACACGTATGAAAAACCTGATCATTCTTGGCTCCGGGCCTGCTGGCCTGACGGCGGCCGTGTATGCGGCGCGGGCGGGACTTGCCCCCTTGGTGCTCGATGGCCCTCTGCCGGGCGGTCCTTTAATCACAACCTCTCACATTGAAAACATTCCGGGCTTTCCCGACGGGGTGGCCGGTTTTGAATTCATTGAACGGCTCCGGCGCCAGGCCCAAAAATTCAACGCATCGTTCCAAGGCAAAAGCGTGACGGCCTTCGCCCCCCTGCCCAAAGGCGGCGGCATTCTCACACTGGATGACGCCTCCGTCCTGTCGGCCGATGCGGTCATTATCGCCACCGGAACGAAATACCGCCTGCTAGGCGTCGAGGGGGAAAAGGAACTGGCCGGACATGGCGTTTCCTACTGCGCCACCTGCGACGGCGCCTTCTACCGCGGCAGGCATATCGCCGTGGTCGGCGGGGGCGACTCCGCCATGGAAGAAGCCCTTTTTTTGACCCGCTTTGCTTCCCGGGTGACGGTGATTCATCGCCGGGCCGCCTTCCGGGCCTCAGAAATCATGGCTAAGCGGGTCATGGAGCACCCTCGCATCCAGATCCACTGGAACGCCGCGGTTGAACGCCTGATCGCCACGGATGGGAACCTCTCCGGCCTCCGGTTGCGGGATACCGTGAGCGGGCAGGAAAGCACCTTGGAGGCGGACGCCTTGTTTGTCGCCGTCGGCATGGAACCGGTGTCCGGCCCCTTTGCCGGTTTCATTTCCACAACGGAGGGCGGCTACCTCCTCACCAACGGTGTGCTGACGGAACTGCCCGGCGTGTTTGTCGCCGGCAATGTCGCGGATGCCCGCTACCGGCAGGCCGTCACAGCCGCAGGCAGCGGTTGCCAGGCCGCCATTGAAGCCACCCATTTTCTGAATCGATAGACGCGCCTGATGAAATCCAAAAGCCCCAAGCTCACCGAAGAGCAGAAACAAGTCTA
>JAISGX010000117.1 GCA_031262805.1 Verrucomicrobiota bacterium
GATCTGCGTCCCCTACGGCAACCGCTGGAAAGGCCCCTACTCCTACGGAACCATCGGCGCCTTCATCCGGATGGCCCGCGAAAAAAAGGCCATCACCCTCTTCGGCGATGGTTCTCTGCGCCGGACGTTCTCCCATGCGCAGGATATCTGCTCTCAAATCGAAGCCTGCGCCGACCTGTCCCAGACCAGCGCCCAAACCTACAATATTGCCGGAGAAACCTTCTCCCTCCGACAGGTCGCCGGCTGGATTGCCGAGCGCTTCGGCGTGCGTGTCCTCCAGACTCCGTGGCCCGTGCGCGAAACCGCCATTGAATCGGGCGACACCGTCTTCGACGACTCCAAGATCCGCGCCCTCATCCCCGCTCCGTTGCGCTTCACCCTCCGCGAGTGGGTCGCCACCGCAGATTTCAACAAATGAAAGGACGCTGATGTCTTCTTCCAAAGAACAGCGCTTCCTGAAGTCCGCGATGGACGAATACGGGGCCAAGACCTCCACGGAACAGGTGGTCCAGTGGCTGGCCTGGCGCAACCGGGAAGTGGTCGTGCGTGTCTCTCCCACCCGGCTGTCCCAGATGAAGGACTGGGCGCTGGAGGAATCTTCCGGACGCATTCGCCATTCCTCCGGCAAGTTCTTCTCCATCGACGGCATCCGCGTCGACACCAACTGGGGAACTAGGCCCGCCTGGGCCCAACCCATCATCAACCAGCCCGAAATCGGCTTTCTCGGCTGCATCACCCACGAATTCAATGGCGTACTCCATTTCCTCATCCAAGCCAAAGTCGAGCCGGGCAACGTCAATTGCGTCCAGCTCTCCCCTACCCTCCAGGCTACCAAGAGCAACTATACCCGCGTCCACCATGGAAAGAGCCCCAAATTCCTCGAATGGTTCACTGATCGCTCCCGTTCCCGCGTCCTGCTCGACCAGTTGCAGTCCGAACAGGGCGCGCGGTTCCTCCACAAGCGAAACCGCAACATCATCATTGAAGTCGACGCGGAAATTCCTGACGACCTCGACTTCGTCTGGCTCACCCTCGGCCAGATCAAGCGCCTGATGACGTTCGACAATGCCGTCAATATGGACCTGCGCACCGTCGTTTCGGGCATCCCCTTCGGACAGGAGGGCCTCGGCCGGAATCCCGCTTCCTTTGCCGAAGCTATGCACGCCTCGGCGACGGAGACCCAAAACCATTTCCTGCCGATCGACGACATCATCTCGTGGTTCACCGACCAGAAGACCAAGTTCGACTTGCAAATCACCCCCTGCGACCTGTGGGCCATCGAGGACTGGGAGTTGTCAGACGAATGCCTGCGCCACAAAGGCGATCAATTCTTTCGCGTCATCTGGGTGGATGTGGAGATCAGCAACCGCGAAGTGACCTTTTGGCAACAACCGCTCGTCGAACCGGTCCGCGAAGGGATCATCGCCTTTGTCGTCAAGCGAATCCAGGGCGTTCCCCATTTTTTGGTCCAAGCCAAGCTGGAGTGCGGCAACTTCGACATTCTGGAATTCGCCCCCACCGTCCAATGCATCACCGGAAGTTACGCCAACTCCCTCAAGGTGCTCCCCTATCTCGAATATGTCCTGACCGCGCAGGCCGACCAGATTCGCTACGACACGCGGCAATCCGAGGAGGGCGGGCGCTTCTACCACGAGCAGAACCGAAATCTCGTCATCGAGGCCGACGAAGATTTCCCGGTCGCGTGTCCAGAGAACTATCAGTGGATGACCCTGAACCAGCTGCTGATGTTCGCCCGGTTCAACAACTATCTCAACATCCAGGCCCGTAGCCTGCTCTCCACGCTGAGGTTCGTCTGACATGGCCGCCGCCCCCCCCATTCGTATCGGCGTCATGGGCTGCGCCAACATCGCCCGCCGCTCCGTCATCCCAGCCATCCTCGCGGTTCCGGAGCTGCGCCTCGCGGGTATCGCCAGCCGCTCGAAGGAAAAGGGCGAGGAATTCGCCCGGTCGTTCGGGTGTGCGCACCTCGGCGACTACCAAGACCTGCTCGATCGTCCAGACATCGATGCCGTCTATATGCCGCTCCCGACTGGCCTGCATGCCGAATGGGCCGCCAAGGCGTTGCGGGCAGGCAAGCACTTGTTGGTCGAGAAATCCCTTGCCGCCTCCTTCGCCGAAGCCCACGGCCTCGTCGCCCTCGCCCGCGAGCATCGGCGGGTGATGATGGAAAACTACATGTTTCAATATCACACCCAGCAGGCGGTCGTGCAACAGCTGATCCGCGATGGACTCGGCGAAATCCGCTTGTTTCGCGCCACCTTTTGCTTTCCACCGCTGTCGGCCGGAAATTTCCGCTATGACCAAGCACTCGGCGGCGGCGCGCTACTCGATGCCGGCGGCTATCCTCTCAAGGCCTGCCAAGTGTTCATGGACGGTGACATCCAGGTCCTTTCCGCCTGCTTGAATGACAGCGCCGACCATGTGGACATCTGGGGCGGCGCCATGTTGTCCGCCACGTCCTGCGGCATCCGCATCCCGCTTCAGATTGCATTTGGTTTCGACCAGTTCTACCAGTGCGGCATCGAAGTCATCGGGCAGCGAGGCCGCTTGACGACCTTCCGCACCTTCACGGCGGGCGAAGGCGTCGTTCCGACCGCCTTGCTCGAAACTCCGGGCCAAAGACGGGAAATCCAATTGCCGGTCGACAACCATTTCATCGCCATCCTCAAGGAGTTCTGCCGCCGCGTCCACACCGACGATGTCGAAACCCCCTGTGCCGAAAACCTCTGTCAAGCCCGCCTGCAGGACCAAGTACGCCGCAGAAGCGCCCAACCGAAGGAGACCGCCCCATGCCCCCCGAATTGAGCCCCGGCCTATCCATCGTCGTTCCGATCTACTGCGGCAAACAAACCCTTTCCACCCTAGCTAACCGCATCGAGAAGGTGCTCGCCTCCGGCCACATGGCTTTCGAACTCCTGCTCGTCAACGATTGTAGCCCCGATGATTCTTGGAAAGGCATCCAAGACCTCGCCGCGGAAAAACCTTGGATCCGCGGCATCCACCTCATGCGAAACTACGGTCAGCACAATGCCCTCCTCGCCGGCGTCCGCCAGGCACGCTTCGATCGCATCGTTACCCTGGATGACGATCTCCAGCACCCCCCCGAAGCCATCCCGTTGCTCCTCGCCAAGCTCGATGAAGGCTTCGATGTCGTGTATGCCCCCCCGCTGGGGGAAAAGCATGGCGCCCTTCGAAATTTCTCGTCCGTCGCGACGAAAACACTTCTCAAATACGTGCTCGGAGTTGCAGTCGCACGCAATGTGGCCTCCTTTCGCGCCTTTCGCACCGAACTCCGCAATGCCTTCGCCGACTACCACAGCCCAACCGTTTTTCTGGACGTTCTGCTCACCTGGGCCACCTCCTCCTTTGCCTCCGTCCCGGTCCGGCACGAAGAACGCGCCTGCGGCACATCCGGCTATACTTTCTGGAAACTGGTGCTGCACTCCATCAACATGGTCACAAGCTTCAGCACCCTGCCCCTGCGTTTCGCCGGTCTCATGGGCTCTATCGCCATCCTCTTCGGCATCTGCCTGCTGGCCTTGATCCTGCTGATGTGGCTGCTCGGCGGCATTCCCGTCCGGGGCTTCACCATGCTGGCCACCATGCTGATCATTTTTTCCGGCGTCCAACTCATGTCCCTCGGCATTTTGGGCGAATATCTCGCCCGCATGTATCTCCGTTCCATGGGCCGCCCTCCCTACGTCATCAAATCCACCACCTCCGTTCCTGGACCAACCCGTTGAATGCGGCTCCAGCACGAACCCAACACCATCCCGGATGCCCTGTAGCCCACACACGAACAACCTCCCGACCACCCATGATCGCCCGCTACGCACGCATGGGTTTCAGCACGTTCCCTTCGAGAGTCTCGTGGGTTCGCTGTGCGGGCTTTAAGATCTCCTGCACTCATTTATTCGAATCTGTCCACGATCGGCCTGGCGCAGCCAAGCAGAAAGGCGAAAATACGCTCCTCCTTCTGCCCAAAGGATTCAAAAAGGCCGAAAAAGGGCATAAAAAATGGGGTGGATAACGGGATTTGAACCCGCAACAACCTGAACCACAATCAGGTGCTCTACCAAGTTGAGCTATATCCACCACCAAGCAGGCCGCAAGTTCTACCTCATCGGCCTGAAAAAATCAACCCTTCCCTTTCAGAAAAACGGGCGGCGAAGCTTACTCATTGTAGGCTTCCAGCCAGACGCGGCGATAGGGCAGCCTGTGGTTCAGCATCCGCTCCAGGGTTCCATCGCCCCGCCAGCGGGCCAGTATTGCATTGACCTTTTCGCGCAACACTTCATCCTCCGGCCGGAGGGCCCAAGCCAGTTCCTGCTCGTGCAGAATGTGGGGGATGATTTCTAGCCGGGTTTCATGGCGGGAAACCAACTCCATCGCGGCTGAAAAATCATCAATGAAGAGATCAATCCGCTGGTTGGACAGTGTAAAGGCGACATCCTCGCGTTCCACCATCGGAATGATTTTTCCCGCCAGAAGATTCCGGCGGGCAAAGGCATCGGAAGTCGTCTGGCGTATGACGCCGATGTTAAGCGTCGATTGGAGGACTTCCTCGGCGGAGGCATATTGTCCCGCTTCTCCCCGGCGGGTCACGGCCACCAGCGGATCCCGCATATAGCTGTCGCAAAAGGCCACACGGACCATCCGGGCGGGCGTGATGCTCATGCCGGACATGATGATGTCGATCTTGCCGGTCACCAGAAAATCGAGCTGCTGGTTCCAGGCGAGCTCCACAATTTCCAACGGCCGCCCCAGTTCCCGGCTCAGGGCAACGGCAAAGTCATATTCAAGGCCGGCAGGCAGGTCGTTCTGTAGCATGGCCACCGGCGGATTGTCCAAGGTCATACCGACCCGGAGGGGCGGACGAGCCGCCTCCGGCAGGCTGGAGCAGGAGGCGCCCAGCCATAAGACAAGTCCGATCCATGCGCCTGTTCTCAAGATCGTTCTTTTAAGCATATCGACACCTCCATATTCGTGAATGCTCGCAAAACTCCGAGGCGAAAGCAAGAGGGAGATTCCGGCGCAGGCATGGAAACACGAGGGCGGCCTGCCTTCTTTATGGGGAAGCATATCCCTTCCAGCGCCCAGCGGCGGCGGATGGCTTTTTCAACCATTCGGGCACCTGTTCCGCCATGACGGCGGGCAACAACCCAGATGCTCGGAGCTTTGCCAGGGGGACCCATTCAAAAGCCAGGTGCGCCTCGGCCGAAGACGGATGGCGAGTGCCGGAAAGGCTTCGACACTTCATCTCAAACACAAGCGAAATTTCGCAGGTCTTTCCATTGCGGGCTTCATACATCTGCTCCACCACGCCCAGAAAACGGCCCGCCCGGCCGGGCACTCCCAATTCCTCGTCCCACTCGCGCTCCAGGGCCTGCTTGGAATCCTCCCCCCAATCCACATGGCCACCGGGGAAATAGACATTTCCGTACTTCCGGTTCCGGCAGAGGAGCACGCCGCCTTTTTTGACACAGACCCCGCGGGCGATCACTTCGATTTTTCCGGCTTCCGCCGGTGCCATTTTTTTCATGCCGTCGCCTTATTCTCCGATGATTTTGATCAACATGCGCTTACGGCGCAATCCATCGAATTCGCCGTAAAAAATCTGTTCCCACGGACCCAAATCCAGCCGTCCCTCCGTCACGGCCACGACCACCTCACGTCCCATCACGCTCCGTTTGAGATGGGCGTCGCCGTTGTCCTCTCCCGTCCGGTTGTGGAGATAGCGGGTGTGGGGTTTTTCGGGTGCCAGACGTTCCAGCCATTCCTCAAAATCGTGGTGTAGGCCGCTTTCGTTGTCATTAATGAAAACACTGGCTGTGATGTGCATGGCATTGACCAGACACAACCCTTCCCGGATTCCACTCTCCTCCAGCGCCTGTTCCACCTCCCGGGTCACATGGATGTACCCGCGGCGAGCGGACACGTTCATCCACAATTCTTTTCGGTATGCTTTCATGTGCTCCATTCTGAAAGGGCGGCCGACATTCAGCAAGGCTTGTTTACCGCCTGCCGAGCCATCGGCGAGCTCCTACACTTCAACCCCCAGTTCATACAAGACGGCGGAAGCCATATAAAGCGAACCGGCGGCAACCACTAGCCCGTTGTTTTTCCGCGCCCATGCGAAGGCTTTGGAAATGGCATCGCCCAAAACGCCTTCCACGGCCGGCAGTTTGACGGCCTGTGCGGCGGCCAGTAGCTTGTCGATCGGCATGGAGCGAGCGCTGTCCAGAGGAACCAGCACGCAGGCATCCACCACCGGCCGGAGCAGACGGAAAAAGCCCACGGCATCCTTATCGGCCAGCATGCCGCAAATCAACAGCACCGGCTTCTCCTGCCTGAAATTCTTGATAAACACGGCCAGAGCTTTCGCCGCATCGGGATTGTGGGCAACATCCAGCAGGAACACCGGATCTCGCGACACCACCTGGCAACGGCCGGGCCACCGGACCTTTGCCAAGCCTTCCCGGATCACACCGGGAAAAAGCGGAAGGCCAAGCGCTTCCCTCGCCCATTCCAGAGCGGTAATGACTAGGGCACAGTTATGAATCTGGTAATCCCCAAGCAGGGGTAGGCAAAAGGGTGGCCACGCGGCATCGGCGGTTTCCACCGAGAGCACCTGCCCATCCAAATCCTGGGAGAGGCGGCGGATGGAGACACGTTCGTCGGCTCGCAGCACCAGGGAGCCAACCTCCCGCGCCTTCTCTTCCAAGACGGCCCGCACTTCCGGATGCTGCCGCCCCAGCACCACGGGGCGGCCTTTTTTGATGATTCCCGCCTTTTCCGCCGCAATGCGTCGGAGGGTGGTCCCCAGATAGGTCGTATGTTCCACCCCGATCTCCGTTATGACGGACAGCAACGGGGCCACCACATTCGTGCTGTCCAATCGCCCCCCTAGGCCAGTTTCCAGCACCGCCAATTGAACCTGCTGCTCCAGAAACCACTTCAAGGCCACCGTGGTCGTCAATTCAAAAAACGTTCCTTGGCGGGCTCGGGGCTCGGCGGCCTGTCGTTGGTCCGCCAGCTCCACTTCGCTGAGCAACCGGCTGAGCACCTCATCGGGAATCGGCGCGCCTCCCACTCGGATGCGCTCATTGAAACGAATGAGGTGCGGGCTGGTATACAATCCGCTCAACAGCCCCGCCTCCCGGAGAACGGCATCGAGCATGGCCGACACGGAGCCCTTCCCATTGGTGCCGGCGACATGGATGCAGGGCAGGGAGAGCGGATCCACTTTCATTTCCCGCATGAGGGCAAGGGTGGTGTCCAGTCCGAGTTTGAGGGCGCTTCCGCCTGCACGGCTGTACAGGTAGGTCAATTTTGCATCCAAAATGGAGGCTGCTCTGCTCATGGGGGGGACGGGCCTGGAAACCGCCGGCTAAGCCAGCAGGGCGGGCGGCTCGGAGGCAGCCAGAGGACCGCAGAAGGAGTCCAACAAATGGGCCAGCCGCATTTTCAATTCCCTGCGTTGCACAATCTGGTCGAGCAAGCCGTGCCGCAAAAGGAAGTCGGGGCGCTGAAAGCCGGGCGGCAAGTCCTGCTGGATGGTTTCCTTGATCACGCGGGCGCCGGCAAACCCGATCAATGCTCCCGGCTCGGCGAGAATCACGTCTCCGAGCGTGGCAAAACTGGCCATCACCCCGGCGGTGGTCGGATGTGTCAACACCGGAATATACGGCAGGGCGGCTTCGGTATGGCGGGCCAACGCCCCGCTGGTTTTGGCCATCTGCATCAGGCTCATCATGCCTTCGTACATGCGGGCGCCACCGGATGCACAAATCAGGACGACCGGCAGTTTTTCAGCGGTTCCCCGCTCGATCAGGCGGGTGATCTTTTCGCCGACTACGGAGCCCATGCTCGCGCCTAGGAAATTGAAATCCATGATCCCGAGGGCAATGGCCCGGCGGTTCAAGCGGGCGCGTCCGCACGTCACGGCATCCACTTCACCGGTTTTCCGGCGGTTTTCCTCCAGCTTGCTTTGATAGGAGGCCGCGCCCACAAAGCCGAGAAAATCCACGCTGTAGAGTTCGGCATCCCACTCCTCGAAGGTCCCTTCATCCGCCAGCATCGCCAGACGTTCTTCCCGGCTCATCGGGAAATGGTGCCCGCACATCGGGCACACACGCAAAGCTTTTTCCTGCTCTTCGCCGAAAATCATTTCATTGCAGGCCGGGCATTTCAGCCACAAGCCGTCCGGCATGTCCCGTTTACGGGCTTTGGTCAAGGCCGGCTGTTTATCACCAAATAACGTCATATCCTCAAATCCATTTCCATGCGGCGGCCGGGAGGGCCTAGCCTCTCGCCGCGCTCAACACCATCACCGAAGCCGCACCCGCGGCCTTCAACACCCGGGCGCATTCATTCACCGTGGCGCCGGTGGTCATCACATCGTCCACCAACACCACCCGTGCGCCCTCCACCCGGCGGGGACGCGGAACTGCAAAAACTCCCTTTACATTATGGGCGCGCTGGGCGGCTGTCAAACGTGTTTGGGTGGCCGTCGGCCGCCATCTCCACAACACCCTATCGCGGAAGGGGATACCCACCTTCTTGGCCAGCCGGGCGGCCAAGACGGACGCCTGGTTGTATCCCCTTTCCCGCTCTCGACGGGGATACAGCGGAACACTCGTCACCCAGTCCGCCGTTTGGACGGAGGCGGGGCACGTCCGCCACAGCGCCGTCAACCATTGCTCCACATCCGCCAGCAACCAAAACCCCGCTTGGTATTTGAAGCTCCGCAGGCAGGTCCGGACCACACCTTGGTAGCGGACGGCCGAACGAGCCCAATCAAATGCCGGATGAACGCGCCGGCACCAGGCACACTCGAACGAACTGGTGAACGCACCCGATACGGGGTCCCCGCACCGCTCACAGAAAGGAAGCCGGACCACCTGAAGGCGGGAGCGGCAGTCGCCGCAAAGCGCCCCTTCTTCCTCCGCCCCCAGCGCGCATCCGCAACCTTCGCAAGAACGAGAAAACACCAAATCCAGAAAGGCCGTTTTCATGGCGGGCGGCGGGACAACGAAGGCTTATTTTTCCACCGCAGCCATGGAGGCCGCCTCCACCTGATGCAGCTCCGTATCCGGAAATTCCACCCGGATGGAACGAGCGCCGAAGCTTTTCGCCAGCATTTCCATGGTCTGGCGGGCGGAAGTCTGCACTTCGCTACTCAAGCGGCGGGCTAGGTTCTGCGCGAGCTTCTCCGCCTGGCCACGGGCTTCCTCCATTAGGCGGTTGCGGTCCTCCTCGCTGAAGCCGCCGGGCAGGATTTTATTGATCACGTCCGGCAGGATGATCGGCAACAGTTTTTCATCCTGTTCATCATAGAAGGTGACATTGCGCACGTGAACCACATAAATGCAGGGCGGCATTTTCATCACATAGGCTCCCTCTCCCTCGTTCTTCACGGCAAAGGAAGGGTCCCGGAGGTCATATTGAAAATCGATGTCGAATTCGAAAATCATCGCCATTTTCCGGGAAGTGATCAACCACTCCAGATAGCGTTTGCCCACCTTCCCCAGGGAATGGTCGCGGGCGGTCACGATTTCCTTGGTCACCGCCTTGAACACGGACAACACGCCGATGGCCTTGAGTTCTTCAATCGCCGCCGTGGTCCGGATGCTCATGCTTCTGCTTTTGCGGCCGGAATAGAACCAGAACCGGCGCAACAGCAAAACCACCAAGCCGGCGCACACCAGCCCCCAGATCAAATTGGATATCACTTGGTTCATCGCATTCACCTCTTCCTTGGTTGCACATTCTAGCACACTGGCCGGTTTTCCGCATCTTCATTTTCGGGACTGGCTCAAAAAGAAAGCGCGCCTCTTTCGAAGCGCGCTTGGCAACCACACCATCCTTACAGTTTGTAGCCGACAGAAAGCGAGAGCATATGGGCATCCCCATCACAAAAACCACCGCCCCAGACGCCATCTTCGGGGCG
Source organism: Verrucomicrobiota bacterium (assembly GCA_031262805.1). Lineage (GTDB taxonomy): Bacteria > Verrucomicrobiota > Kiritimatiellia > CAIQIC01 > Lenti-01 > JAISGX01. Next base: position 9,974 of record JAISGX010000117.1, read on the forward strand.
GGCCTCAATCGTCCGGTCCTGGATCATCAGATAGGTATAGGCCACGTCGCACAAGAAGTTGCCCTTGTGGAAACCAGCGCCCACCGAGAAGAGGTTCCGGTGGTTGGTGGGCACCATATAATCTGTGGAGAAATCCGGATCCGGCGTGCGGTCATGCACATACCCGGCACGCACATCCCAGTTGTCCGTCAGGGCATATTCCAACCCCAGCTGCCAACGGAAGGTGTCGTGCCAATCCTTGCGCGAGACCACCCGGGACTGGGGCCCCACGGGCGGCTCCAGCGTGATGCCCAGTTGCTCATAGCAGCTCCACATCGTGTACACCACGCCGGCATTGATTTTCAGCTTCTCCGTCGCCTGGACCGAGGTGCCCAGCCGGATGAGACCGGGGGTATACATGTCCGCCGAGCCCTTGCCGTCGCCCACCTTACCTTGTGGGAAGGTGATGGCGTATTCGCCGGGCACGGCATGCTTGATGCGGCTGTCATACGCCAGACCGAAGGACAACCAATCCGTCGCCTTGTAGAAGGCGGCCAGATTAAAGCCGAGCGCCCAGTCGTCACCCGTCATGCGCAACCGCATGTCCGGATCGGCAAACGGCTGGCCGGACGGGATGGCCCGGTAGAGCTCCAAATCGAAATACTGGGCGCGGAAGCCGGCGGCGAGGGAGAACCACTCGTTCACCTTATAGGCCACGGAGGGGTTGATATCGAAGCTGGTGATGGTCACTTTCTGAACCGTATAGCGGCCCGCCCAGTCGTTTTCATACTCCGCGCCCAGTCCGGCGCGGCTGAACAAGCCCAGTCCGGCCCACCATTTGTCGTTCACCTGGTAGGTGGCGTAGGCATTGGGGATGATCCACCAGCGGCTGTCGGCATAGTTGTTGTCCGCGCCAAGGGGCGAGCGGGTCCGGACCGTCTGCTGGGGCTTGATGAAGGTGGCGCCGCCTTCAACCTGCACCCCACTCAATTCGGTGATGGCGGCAATGTTGTTGTAGATGACCGACGGCGAAACCGGATCCGCCGTGACTTCCGAGCCCATGGCGTTTCCTCGTGCACTGCCCTCATAGATCCCATAACCCGCGCCCAAAACAGTGGACGCGGCCGCAAACGCCGTAGCGCAAAGCGCTCCGGCGAGGAGTCTTTTTTGTTTCATTATTTTATTTTCCTTAGGTTAATCACAGCGGGCATGCCGTCAGCCGAAGCCAACCGCACAACCGGTTAAACACTCTTTCTCCTCTCGAAGAAAAAGATAGAAAAAGGGATAAGGTAAAACGCTTATATTGGCAAGCCCCTTTTCATCCCCCTGCGCTGTCGGGCGGCGTTTCCCCACCACGCAGAACCGCCACCGCCAGGGCATAGCCGCCGCCCAAGATGCGCCGAGAAACCACCTCGGCGCCGCTGGAGAGTTCCCGCTGGAATGGCACCGGGCGAAGCCGTGTGGCCCGGATGCGCTCCGAATCGCCCCAGCCGCAACCCAGCGCCTTGAGCAGCGCTTCTTTCTGGGTCCACACCGTCCAAAACGCCTCCACCCCGCCCTGGGCGACTTCCTCCTGCTCGGATTCCGAAAAATAACGTGCCGAAACACTCCGCCAATCCACCCGCCGCGCTGTTTGCTCCAAATCCACCCCTAGCTGGGCCTCGGGCATCAGCGCCAGTGCCGCAAACACCCCCGCATGCGTCACATTCACTCCCCAGCGGCCCTCCAGCTCCACCGCCACCGGTCGGCCGTGCGCCCCTTTTTCCCACCGAAGGGTTTCCAACCCCACCTGACCCGGCAGCCAGCACTGCTTCAACCATGCCGATGCGCCCGAGCGCGCCCGGGCGGCAGGCAGGGCGAAGCGGCGCACGACCGCCGCCGCCGGCGGCGGAAGCCGGGCCTCCCAGTCCGCTGCGTGGATCTCCACCGCCGCCACGCGGAAGGGCTCTTCCGGCAACGCCCACTCCTGCAAGGGGATATCTGCCACCAAGTTCATGCCCGGCCAAGCTAGCAAAGCGCTCGCGCAAAGAAAAGGATTTGTCACCCGCCGCCTCTTGAGGCATGATTCCACCCTGTATGCGCGCCAACGTACTCATTTTGTCCTTGGCCCTCTTCGCCGTGCTCATCGCCGGCGGGTGTAGTCTTTTTTTCCAAGGGGAAGAAGATACGGACGGCCATGTCATCCGCGGCCGCTACGTCACCATTGAAACCACCGCCTACTGCCCCTGCGGCAAATGCTGCGAATGGAAACTCAACTGGCTCCGCAAACCCGTCCACAGCGCCGGTAAAAACCGAGGCAAACCCAAAGCCGTCGGCATCACCGCCAGCGGCAAGCGGGCCAAACCCGGCACCCTTGCCGCCGACACCCGCCACTATCCGATGGGCACCGTCTTTTATATTCCCGGCTACGGATACGGCGTGGTCGAAGACCGCGGCGGCGACATCAAAGGAAAACACCGCTTGGATTTATACTTCAACACCCACAAGGAGGCCCTCAAATGGGGTCGGCAGAAACTCCAATGCGTGGTGTTTCCGCCCGGAACCCCCGTCATCCCCAAAAATGCCCCGCCTCCCGACTAGGCCCACCTTGCGCACCCCCTTGCATTTTGCGAAAAGACCAGTTGACACCCCCCGCCCCACAGGATAGATTACTGAACGATCGTTCATAAACAGGAGAGAGATTCATGGCCCTGAAAACACCGCCCGCCCAAAAAAAAGATCCCAACAGCCATTTGCCGCCCGCCCTCGCCGCCGTGCTCGCCCAGATTCAAAAGGAATTCGGCGATGGCGCCATCATGCGGCTGGGCTCGGATGGGAACGTCGCCAAGATTCCCGCCATTCCCACCGGCGCGCTCACGCTGGACCTCGCCCTTGGCATTGGCGGCGTGCCCCGAGGACGGGTTGTTGAAATCTTCGGCCCCGAATCTTCCGGCAAAACCACCCTCGTCCTCCATATCATTGCCGAAGCCCAGAAAACCGGCGGCCTTTGTGCCTTCATTGATACCGAGCACGCTCTGGACCCCGGCTATGCCAAAAAAATCGGCGTGGATGTAGACAACCTGCTCGTCTCCCAACCCGACTCCGGAGAAGAAGCCCTCATCATTGCAGACCAGCTCATCCGCTCCAACTCCCTTGACGTCATTGTGGTTGACTCCGTCGCCGCCCTCGCCCCCCGCGCCGAGCTCGAAGGCCAAATCGGCGACTCGCATGTCGGGCTGCAGGCCCGCCTCATGAGCCAGGCCATGCGGAAGATGACGGGCATTCTGGATAAATCCAAAACCTGTTGCATCTTCACCAACCAGATCCGCGAAAAAATCGGCGTGATGTTCGGCAACCCCGAGACCACCCCCGGCGGCCGCGCCCTCAAATTTTATTCCTCCGTCCGCCTCGACATCCGCCGCATCGCCGCCATCAAATCCGGCGATGGCCGCGTGATCGGCAACCGCACCCGCGTGAAAATCGTCAAAAACAAAGTTGCCCCTCCCTTCACCGAAGCGGAATTTGACATTCTCTATGCCGAAGGTATTTCCAAGGAAGGCGCCATCATCGATGCCGCCAATGAGCTCGGAATCTTGGACAAGCGCGGCACCTGGCTTTCCTTCGAAGGCCAGCAGGTCGGCCAGGGCCGGGAAGCCGCACGCGAAAACCTGCGCAAGGATCCGGAACTCACCAACAAGATCCGCGACGCCATCTTGGCCAAGCACGCAGCGCCCAAAGCGGAATAGCCCGGTTTTCCACCGTGTGGAAACTTTTTTTCCAATGACCCTATGTGCCAATGAAAATGAGACACAAAGCTGACCGAAGAAGCATAGGGCGGAAAGGCATGGAAAATGGAATCGAAAATGTCTCAAACAACGGCCTCGGGGAACGAGGCGCCGGTGGTGGCCCGGCGGCGGCATCATACGTGTAGCTATAAGCTCAAGGTTCTGGCGCAGGCGGATCGCTGCACCCAGCAGGGGGAACTGGTGGCTTTGGCTCTCCGCGAGGGGCTGTATGCGTTTACTCTGAACCGCGAAAAGAGTGGAGAGAACGCATGCGGGCAGGAGAAACCCCATCGGAACAGCGGTCGAAATCGGATCCATAAGCTCGCACAGGCCGAATGGCTACTGGAGCTCCCCAAAAAAGTCGCGGCGCTCTTGGAAAGCCTGAGCCGAGACGAGCCAAACGGCGGGGGCATTACATCCGTGCCTAGGTATTTTTGCCCTTCTGCTCGGTCTCGATGGGCGCCGGCGGATGCCGTTTGCGGCTATGCTCAGGCAAAGGACATCACAGGCGCCTTACGGCACCTCTATCGTTATCTGCTCTAAGGCTGATAGATGGTTCCACGACCTGTCTTTGTCATAAGGTTGTGGTTTCGATCAAACTCCATATTTCGGTC
>JAISGX010000151.1 GCA_031262805.1 Verrucomicrobiota bacterium
CAGCTGGAACACGGAACGGGGCATGAAAAAGCCCTGTTTGTCACACCGTATATGGGGCTGGCCACCAAAGTGCTGGCGGAAATGCAACGGCAGTGTGCTGGGCTTTCCCGCCGGGAGGCGATTGAAAGGGCGGCGGCTTCCGGCGCTATGTTCATTGTGGTGGATCATTTGGACAGCGGGATGGAACTGGTGAACCGATTTGCTCCGGAGCATTTTGAGATTATGACCAAGGAGCCCCGCCGGTGGTTGCAGAAGGTGCGCAACGCCGGGGCAGTGTTTGTGGGCGCATGGACGCCTGAAAGCGCGGGTGACTTTGTCGCAGGCCCCAGCCATGTATTGCCGACGGGGGGCACGGCGGCTTTCTTTTCCGGGTTGACGGTGGATTCCTTTCGGAAACGGACCAGTGTCGTGGCGTTCACTCGTGCGGACTTGATGGAAACCCTTCCCATGATCGAGGCGATGGGAAAAATGGAAAGCCTGGATGGCCATGCCCGGGCGGCCAGCATCCGGTTTGACGGCGCCATCCCCCAATAATGCCTATATTTTATTCCTTATGAACAAATTGATTCGAAAATCGGTCCAAGATCTTCATGCCTATACGCCGGGTGAACAGCCCAACGTGAAGGGATTGATCAAATTGAATACCAATGAAAATCCGTATCCTCCCAGTCCTGCGGTGAAACGGGTGCTGCGGGAGTATTCGGCGGAATCCCTCCGTTTATATCCGGATCCCGTCTGTACGGCCTTGCGGGAGCGGTTGGCGGAGATTCATGGCTGCATGCCGGAACAGCTTTTTGTGGGAAACGGATCGGACGAGGTTCTGCGCCTGATTACGCGTGCCTGTACCCAGCAGGGGGGGGCGGTCGGGGCTTTTTCCCCCACCTATTCGCTGTATCCAGTTCTGGCGGAGGCGGAAGAAGTGGATTTTCGCCCCGTTGAGCTTGCTCCGGCGTTCCAGTGGCGGGAACCACCTGAAAACATGGAGGCCACCTTGTTTTTCCTGGCCAATCCCAATGCGCCAACCGGGGTGGCTTATGCGCCGGCGCTGGTCGAGGCTTTTTGCCGCCGCTTTTCGGGCGTGGTGGTCCTTGATGAAGCCTATGCGGATTTTGCCGACGGGGTGAATGGGGTGGCGCTGGCAAAGACGCAGCCGAATGTCGTGGTGTGCAGAACGCTCTCTAAATCCTTCTCCCTTGCCGGGTTGCGAATTGGATATGCCATCGGAGCCTGCGACGTCGTGGCGGCCCTCTACAAGCTGAAGGATTCGTATAACGTCAATCGCCTTTCCCAGGCGGTGGCGCTGGCGGCGTTGGAGGATTTGGCGTGGATGCAGGCCAATGTCCGAAAGATTGTGGCCACCCGTGAGCGGGTGGCCGCGGCCTTGGTGGAACGGGGCTGGGAGGTCATTGCATCCTCGGCCAATTTCCTTCTGAGCGCGCCCCCGGAGGGAAGCCGTGCAGAGGATGTGTTCCTCCATCTCCGGCATCGTCATGTGCTGGTGCGTTACTTCCCCGGCGGCCGTACCGGGCGCTATCTCCGGATCAGCATCGGAACAGATGCGGAAATGGACGCTTTTTTGGCGGTGCTATAGGCAGAGGCCGGGGCAAAGGAATTGGCGGACAAGCAGAGGGGGCGAGGGCCCGCCCCCTTTTGTTTGGTCCGCCGGATGCCGAGGAGGGGGGATGGAGGATGAGTCTGCCCGGCGGCTTGGTGTGGTGGCGGGGCGGCTCCCTATTTTTTGGTTGTCAAACCTTGGCCTTTCCGGTTTAGTTGCCAAGTGAAGGCGTGGTGTTTATTTTGCCTAACGGAAGGTCCGGCAGTATGAAGAAAATCGGCGCGTGTGTCGTAGCCATTGGTTTGGTTTTATCTTGTCATGCAACGATATGGGCCCAACAGCCGGTGGAACCGGCTGTGGAGGGGGCGGATGTCCTGAGCACCGTGCTGGAGGCTCCGCGCTCGGTCCAACGCCTTGGCGAGCACGCCCGCGCTCCTTTGGAAGCCACGGAAGGGGTCTATGTTTATCGCGAAACCATTCCCTTGGAAGAGGAGGCTCCGCCGGTGATGTCCAAATTGGAGCTTGCCCATTTGGTGGAGCCCATGGATGCCGCCCAGGAAGCCGCGATGCTTCGGAATGCGGAATTGGAAGACATCCAGCTGCTCAAGCAGAAGAACGACGAGCGGATCGAGGAGTTGACTTCTGCGATTCCTCTGTTGCGGCGGGACCTAAGGAACTTGACCGCCTATGCCCGGACCCACGCCGATGTGGCCAAAGAAACCCGCAAGAAAATCAACGAACTGGAAGTCCGGCTGGCTGAAGCCTTGCAGGAGCTTCCTGAAATCAAGGCCAAACGGACGCAGGTGGAGCAACTGGAACAAAATGTGGTCCAGGCCTTCCAGCTACGCCGTGAATTGAACAGGATGATTTCCCAGCAGGCCGCCCCTTTGCCGGCGGCCGAATAAACCCACCCATATGCATTCCATGGATAGATCAGTAAAAAACGAGGTCCCTATGAAAACCAGAATGATGACAGCCCGTTGCGGTTTCGCTCCTTTTTTTGCAGGCCTAGTGGCTTGTGCATGTTTTGCGGCGGAAGCGCTGGCACAAAATGCCCAGGTCCCCATGGAACGTTTTTCAGGCTTGACGGGTTCCTATTTGGAATTCGCTGACAGAAACGAATGGGTTGTTATTGATATTGTTCAAGATGCTACCACCGGGAAGATCACCACCAATCTGGAATGGCAGAGCGGATATGAGCCCACGGAGGATGTGGACAATGATGGATTGTTGAATCAAGAAGAATGGAATGGCTGGCCAACGACGATCAATGGTCAATCCGGCTGGTTTACGTGTAATGTAAGCAATCTCACTGCCGGAGTGGAGCATTTCGGGCCTGGGGCCGCCATTCAGCGGTTTGATACGGACTGTGATGGTATATCCGATTTATATGAGTACTATTCCGGCACCAATCCCCGTTCCGGTGATACCGACGGCGACAGCATGCCGGATGCGGTGGAAAGCTATGCAGGCCTTTCCCCGCTGGAAGATGGGTTTGTCTATATGAATGTTCCGGATGGCCAGGGCGGATTCACGCGTGAGGTGATGACGGACGATCTGGGCAACAAAATGATGACCATTTGGCATCCCAGTATGGATGTTGACGGGGATGGCCTGACGACCAAACAGGAAATTCAGAGCGCCATGCGTGCGCCCGTTGGTGTGTATTGTCCCGAAAAAATCGGCGATGTCACCGCGCATTTCCCTTGGACGATTTTGGATGGCGTGAAGTGGACCAATCCACTGGACTGCGATTCCGATAGCGATTGGCTGTTGGACTCGTTTGAACGTTCCTGGAAGGGTTTGGATCCCCTGGGGAGTGAGACGCTTGGCGAGCCCGGGCATTATAACTCGGATCCCGACCAGGACGGGTTGACCAACTTCCGCGAGCAATGCCTGCACCCATTGCTGGCCTATGGATGGGGAAACCCCCTGGCCACGTGGCCCTTTGAAAGCGCTAGCATGAGCGCCGTCGCGGGAGTTGACCCGTTCTGGCTGGCTAAAATCGGCGCCAAGTTTGGGGGCTCCGCTGCAGTAGATCCCATCCAGTCGAGCGCGCCAGGCAGTCGGATTCTGAATGGAACCGTGGGTTATTTGCGGAACGCCCAATACAATAAACCGGGCGATCAGCAGATGTTTTATCGTGTGGAGTATGATGCAGAAGGCAATCCAACAGTTGAGCTCGCTGGGCTCTCCGGCGGCATCCAGTGGCCGAATCCCAAGACCTATTGGACATGCCCCACCGCCCAATATGACGACCCGCATGACACGGACGGCGATGGCCTGCCGGATGGATGGGAAGTGGAACATGGGCTGAATCCGTTGTCCGGAATTTTATATGCAGATGACTGGGATGAGGAATCCGGAGACGAGTGGCCGGATACCACTTGGATCATCACACTGCTCCCCGACACGGATCCCAGCGGCTCGTTTGGCGATCCGGATGGAGATGGCTTGATCAACTTGGCGGAATACTACGGTCAGGATGGCCACCGCATTGATTATGTGACCGGAACCGGGGATGAGACCATCCCGTGGGTTTCCCGTGCAATCAATTATCCCAACCGGTCCTCTTTCGACGACTATTTGAATGCAAACTGGGTCCTGTTGCGCAACGATTGGCAGGCGCCGTATCGCTTCAATGTGGCGGGTGAAGCCGTGATAGATGGAGATGGCGAGGTACAACTGGTCGGGTTGGATGTGATCTATTCCATGATCAATTATCCCGGTTTCTTCAATGCGTTTTCCATGGTGGAACAGAATCCCGAAACCGCGGAGTACGGCATTCGGACCACTACGCGGATTGTCCAGCGTGAAGATCCAATCACGGAGGAGATGGTTCTGGTGGAAGAGGAAATTCCCTATCTTCTTCCGACGGCCGGTGTGCCGGCGCCTGCATTGCTCAACGACATGCTGGCCTTGGCCTCTGTCTATGGGCCCGATTTTGAAGCCCGCGAAGGCGAGGGCGCCTTCCAGCCGTTTGCAACCGCCTATTCTTCTTTGTATTACGTGGATGACAATGGGGACGGGCGGTATACGCCGGAATTGGATCCCCTGTGGTTTTCCCTTTTGGGCGGCAATGTATATATGGGCGCTGCGATGGGAGATGTGATTCTGAACGACCCCAATGGAACCATTGAGCTCGGTTCTGTGGGTTCCCGAATCACCGACAATATCCCGATGATGGTGCCCATGCCGGGCATGGATACGGATGAGGATGGCCTGCCGGATTCCATGGAAATCCGCATGGATGCCGCCCGGGACAAAGCTTTTTCCAGCCCGGTTCATTCCTTGAGCCCACTGCTCAACCGTTCCGCCCGCATTGTGAGCACAAACGGGATGAGCACTTTGTTTGTGGACTACATGTTCTATTTTTCCCGCCAGTTCACGGTGGAAGCATGGGTCTTTTTGGAGGGGGAGGCGCCCGCCGATGGCATTTTCATTCGCGGCGGCACCAAGTTGAACGGCAAGGACTTGGCCGCCTATGAATTGGGCGTCAAGGAAGTGCGGGTGAATGGGCAGCTGGTGTCCACTGTGCCGTATATCGGGTTGAATGAAATGGGAGGGGTTCAGTGGTATCAGGCCTCCGCCACCCGTCCTCTTCCCCGTGGCCGCTGGGTCCATCTGGCCGGTGCGTTTGACCCCGACAAGGATGCCTTGACCCTGTACATTGACGGCACCTTGGAGCAATCCGTAGAGGTGAAGGAGGAAACCGTCGGGAATTATCTCCAATCCGTCTTCGGGGAAGGCGGGACATTGGTGATGGGGCAGGGGCGCGACCAGAATGCCGATTTCGTTGACCGTCTGTGGTTGGATGAGGTCCGCATCTGGGGCGTGGAGCGATCGGCCAAGGAAATTAGTGATCACAACCGCTATCTTCTCCAGGGCCGCCAGCCGGTAACCATAGATGCAAAATCCTTGGTGGGCTCCCTCCTGTCGTATTTTAATTTCGACAATGGCGGCAAGGTGGCCGTCGATGGGCGCTATCGTGCCATGTCCAGCTTGTACGGATATAGTTTCCCGGCGCAGGCCTCGGTTGCCAATCGGTTGTATCATGAGTATATGTATCCGGACTTGGCCTATGCGATGCCCTCGGCGGAACTGGGCGGCGGGTTCATTTTTGATGCCAGCCGGGTCGCCCCTGTGCTGGGTGGGGTGGATGCCCAGCAGGGCGAGTATGATTCCGATGGCGATGGCTTGCCGGATGCTTGGGAAGTCATCCACGGCATGAATCCCTTTTCCTGGTACACCAAGCCTCATGAATACGGCCGCCATGACAAGCAATGGGGAACCGTGGCGGATGCCGAAATCTTGATCACCCGCAACACCCTCCTGTCCTTCAGTTCCAGTCTGGATGGCGGCGCCACGTGGGAGGACGTCACCTGCCCCTTGCTGCTCGAGACGGTCAACGGCGTGGTGACCCAGCGTGCATCTCCCGACACAATCCTGATTGGCGGATATACGGTTACGACCAATTTTGTGGAGGATGCGGAAGGCAACGCCACAACCAATATGGAAACCGTTGTGACGACCAACTGGGTGGTGACGTCCGGTCAGGTCCTGCCCTTTATTGAAATCGGCCAAACTTGGTGGGTTTCCACGGGTGGCGTGCCGGTGGCCCCGCAGGGATCGAATGGCCGCATGCTCTCCGATGCAGACGGAGATCTGGATGGAGATGGTTTGTCCAACCAGTATGAGTATTGGGCGCGGACCAATCCGAACAAAAAGGACACCAATGAGGATGGCATTGCCGATGGCGATGAGGATTTCGACGGAGATGGCCTTCCCAACCTCTTGGAACAACATTATGGCGCCAGGCCCGATTTGGTGGATACCGATGATGACGGCATGAGCGATTTGGCCGAAGTGGCCTTGAATTCAGAAAGTCCGGAATTGGCTAATTCCAAATGGCCCAAGAAGAGTTTGGCGGCCTATTTCAACGGCCGTCCCGGCAGCTATGTGGAAATGACGGATTCCATCAAATACGCCCAGGACAGCTGGACCATTGAGGCCACGGTTCTTCCGGCAAGTCTGGACTTCCTTGTCGACGGCCAGGGCGCCCCGATTTTCCGCCGTGGAGTGGAAGAAGTCACAAACGGCATGCTGGTGGCGAACTATGAATTGCGCGTGGTTCGCGATGGAAATGAACTCTATCCGGAAGCCCGTTATGTTTATAAGAAGGGCCGGGGCTTGGGAGAACCCATTGCCGTCCGGGGGGCGAATCCATTGCCGCGGGCGGAAATCTACGATGGCGAATTGGCCACTCGTTTGGCCGCCACCTATGACGCCAATGGAAAGCGCCTTCGCCTGTACGTCAATGGTGAGTTGGCGGGCGAACGCCGCGACATGCTCGTGCCGTTGGCGAAGACCGGCGAAGGCCCCTCCGGTATTCTGCGGATCGGGGAACGCTTCCATGGATATGTGGACGAAGTCCGGCTCTGGAATTCCGAACGCTCGGCTTCCGCCGTGCAATCCACTCTGGAACAAAGCCTCACCGGGGCGGAATCCGGTCTGATGGCCTACTTCAATTTTGATGATGGCGGCTGGACGAATATTTTGACCAGCAACACCATCGTGAATGCCGCCTTCAGCAATCTTCTGTATTCCGTCCGCTATACGTCCCGTCCCGACGTGGCGGAGATGCGCGATGGCGATACATGGCTGGAAAATGGAACCGTTTATGTCAATGATACGGGTGTGATTGCCCCTCTGAATGTTTCCGGGCCCATCTTTACCGGCGGAGGCGTGGAGCAAGGCGCCGCAGAAGCCGGCCAGTTCGGCTGGAATTATACCGACCAGTTGCTCTATCGGTACGACGGCTCCGCCTGGGTCCGCTGGGGCAAAGCGCCGAATTGGCTGGCGGATGCTCGGGCCATGCTGGTGGGGCGTGTGACTTCGCTCGATGAGATCATGACGAATTATGATCCCACCCCCGGCGATATGTTCATCGATACGGCACGCGGCGTCGTCTACATCTATCGATATACCCTGCCTTCGGAGGAAGGTCCGGTGGCGGAAATGCTGGCCGATCCGCTGATGCCCGGCCACCGCTTCTATCTGCGTTCCCAGGAAGCCATTGTGGAATGGACGGGAACGGAGCTGATCACCATCGCACGGGCTTCCCAGCAAGATGGCGTGTATATCCGCATCCAAAGCGAAGGCATGGCCTATAAGGCGGAAAGCCGCGTGTGGCGCAAGTGGGGCTTTGTGCCGACCACGGAAGATGATACGAGCCTTCGGGACTGGGAGACCGGTTGGCGGTTTGCCGCCCAGGTGTCCGGCGCGGTGGATTTTTATGAGGTGGCACAAACGGATACCACCTATGTGCCGACCGGTGGGGAGGATACGGATGGCGACGGCCTGCCGGACGCTTGGGAAATCCGCTATGGCTTGGATTATAAGAATCCGGGATTTTCTCCTGTTTCGGAAATCCTTTATGATGAAAACGGGATGCCCAACTATATCTATAACTCCGGTGATTTCCAGAGTGGCCCTTGGGGCGATCCGGATTATGACGGATTAAACAACCGCGCAGAATATCTGGCCGGAACGGACCCGACGAAGTTTGATACCTTCGGCATGGCCCATTCGGACTATGAAAGCTCCGCCACGCCGGGCGGAGCCAGTTTCGGCTCGCTCTATATGGATGGCGATGACATTCCGGACGCGTGGGAGGCCTTGTTCCCGAAGGCGTTGAGCCCGCTCCGCTATGATGCCAACTTGGACCCGGATGGAGACGGTTGGGATAATTATTCCGAATACATGGCCGGTAATAAGCTCCGCAACGCAAATGTGTATCAAGTGACGACGAACGAAAGCGGTGTGGTGTCGTCCAATTGGGCCAGTGCGGAAGGATATTATATTCCATACTGCGATCCAGGCGATCCAAGCATCTATCCGAAACCGAATATCACGTTCCACTTCAAGACGGATTGCCCGGAAATCTCGGGAACGCTTTGGGTGTATGCCTACACGGATCCCGAAATGAATTGCCCGGATGTGGCGACCTCCATCGTGTTGGATGCGCCCATCCGCAATGGAAATTCGCTTTCCATCTCGGATTGGGTGAATGGCGGCCATCTCCGGCAAGGCGCGAACTACTTCATGGCGTTTGTGGACGGAAATGCAAACGGACAATGGGACGAAGGCGAAATATTGGGCTTTTCGGAGCGGATGCCGGAAAACATTTCCTGGGATTCCGCCAACGTCAACATCGCCTTGCGGGACCATGGAAACGGCCTCCCGCGCCTCTCGTGGGCCTCCGCGCTCGCCTCTTCCTCGACGAATGCGCCGGAGAGTGTGACCATTTCGGTCAAACAGATCAACACGATGGTTTTTCAGACCATCCGTAGCGGATGCTCCGCCTCTAGGAATTATCTGCATGAGTATGATTTCATAAATGTCCTGGGCTCCAGTGCTCCTTTCTTCGGGAACTATCGCTGGTCGGTGATCGAAACGGACACAACGAATATCCTAGCGGAGGGCGTCTCTAGGTTTGATTCCTATCCGGCCACATTGGACGAACCGGTCATTCATAATCCGGTTGGACGGGTGCTTATGGCCGGGGAACGGCTGCGGTTGACCTTGGATCGGAATGCCACGACCCTCCGGACGATTATGGAAAATGCCGCCGGTGTGAGGGTGCTGGATGAAACCATTCCTGCGCCATATGTGGATACGGACGGTCTGGCGGAGATGGACTTCCCGCGGTTGTTTGGATTCGACGGTCTGGTGAATGGAACGTATCGGCTGAAGGTGGTGGCCTCCAACCCCCGCACGAGCGTCACGAGTGATGTCGCCACCGTGAGCGTGGACCAAAAGTCCCCGGCGGTGGGCGGCGCCGCCATGATCAGTGGAACCATCCATTATTTCGGCTGGAACTCCAATGCCTCCATTGTCGTGGAAGCCTATGCCAATGTCGGGTTTGATCAACTTCCGGTTGCCAAGACGCTGGCCAAACCCAATGGCACCTATCAGTTGATGGGCATCCCCCTGGGGAGTGTCTATGTCCGCGCCTTCCAGGACCAGAACGGCAACGGCATTCTCGATCCGGGCGAGGCATGGGGGCTGGTGAAGGGCCTGCCGCAGGACCCATATGCCTTCACCTGGGGCGTGGCGGCCATTAAGCGTAGCCGCGGCGGCGTGAGCCGTTCCAAACCGGCAAGCATCTACGCCGTGGACTATTCGGTCTTGGAAATTGCCGTTCAGACCTTCCGTGAATATGACGGACACGATGTGGTGATTCATGATGCGGATTCGGACAACGATGGCCTGCCGGACACATGGGAACTCACCTATGCCAACAGCCTAGATGTCATGAACCAAAACACGGACACCGATGGCGATGGCCTCTCGGATGTTGATGAATTCCTCTACAATACCGCTCCGACCCAAACGGATACGGATGGGGATAGATTGTCCGATTATGAGGAAGTCAAAATCCACCGGACGAATCCGACCAAGGCGGATACGGATGGGGATGGATTGTCCGATTACGAAGAAGTCAGAATCTACCGGACGAATCCGACCCAAACGGATACGGATGGGGATGGTTTGGCCGATTATGCGGAAGTGACGGGGCGGTTGAATCCATTTGAGAATTTGCCGACCAATCCGAACAACTCGGATACGGATGCAGACGGAATGCCGGATGGCTGGGAAATCGCGCATGGGTTCAATCCCTTGGATCCCGACGATGGCGCTCTGGATGCAGATCGTGACGGGCTGAACAACCTGTCGGAATATACGACCGGGACGGATCCGTATAATCCGGATACGGATGGCGATGGATATCCGGA
>JAISGX010000012.1 GCA_031262805.1 Verrucomicrobiota bacterium
GCATGAATATGACAACCAATGAGGTAAAGTCTTTAATGAGTGAAAGTGATATTCGGCTTTATCAGGTTAAGGAGGTGATCCGGGGAGATTTGAGTGAGTGCATATTTATTTTTCAAAACCGTCGAGTGTTCAACATCAATGGGGATAATTTTAACTTATTCATGGCTCTCGGCTCGGAATGGCTTCTCATTGTCTATCCGGCATTAAGCACCGAAGGGAAAGTTGAAGCAAAGTTTCTGTCGCAGGATTACGTGGACCGTATGCCAATTTTATCCCGCCACAATCTTTTCCAACTCTACAAGAAGGGAAAGGGATCGATTTGCCTTCTTAAGGGTTCGCCTAGCCCATTTTCTAAAATGCAAAAGGAGGAGGCACCCGCCAAAATTATACCGGATATTAAAGAAATCCAAGCGGCAATCTTAGGGGGGGATACAAATGTTATTCGTGCATTGGAGGGGAAAATGAAGGGCGATTTTGGCAAAGCATTGGCACGAGAAATCGCCCGGCGATTGTTGCCGCCCTCATTTGAAGAGCAAATGCGATTAGATATTGCGGAGCTCCGGAGAGCACAATGGCGTGGAAAGTCTATTTCCATGAAAGAAGCGGTGACACGAATGCAGGACTGCGAGACGCAACTTCGATCCGCCTATGAAAGTGGCGAGATTGATCGAGAAACGTATGTGGAATTGATGGGTAAGCTTGGCTTGGATGTGAATAAGTATCCTAATCGGCATTTACCGGGGCCGCGAACTAAAGCGCCGACAAATGCCGCAGAAGTTCATTAGATCGTGTCGTTCATAAATTCTCTCCCAGATAACCAAGCCGCTCATGTCTCCTCTTTCCAAAGCCCGCAAGGGAGGAAGAGCATAGCGGGCAACTCCCGCCACGTGCTCGCGGCCGTTAGCCGATCGCCGCGAAACAGCACGAGGCGATGGCCGTGGGGTTTGGGGCGCGGCCGCCCCCGTTACGGCGAATGACTTTTGCGGCTATGCTCAGGCGAAGAACATAGCAGAAGACACCTTGCGGCATCTCTATCGTTATCTGATCTGGTTTATGGAAAATCCGTTTGGTGGGCGGTGACGCCTCTGGGATTTCATCGAATCAATGAACCGACGATTCGGCCGTGAAATGGCCCTGCATGGACAGTAGGCGACGGATGCGTTCCGCCGTTGGGGGGTGTGTGCCGAAAATGGTGGAGGAGCCGGCGGCTTTTAATGGGTTGATGATGCACATGGCATCCACCACATGGTTGACAGGGGCGTCCTTGGCATCCTGCTCCGAGGAGATCTTCCGAAGGGCACTGGCGAGGGCGGCGGGATACCGGGTGTATTGAGCGGAGGAGGCATCGGCCAGATATTCCCGTTGGCGGGAACAGGCGAAATAGAGCAGACGGGCAACGAGGGGGGCGAGGATGGCAAACACCAGCGCCACGATCACCATGATGGAGGCGGCTCCGTTGCGGTTGTTGGAGCGGCGGTTCATGCCGCCCCAGAAGAGCATTCGCAAGCCGAAATCGGCAATCAGCACGATGGCGCCGAGGGTGACGCCGGCGAGGGTCATGTACAGGGTGTCGCGGTTGGCGATGTGGCCGATTTCGTGGGCGAGCACGCCTTGGAGTTCATCGCGGTTCAGGCGCTGGAGCAAGCCAGTGGTAACAGAGACGGCGGCGCGTTCGGGCTTCAGGCCGACGGCGAAGGCATTGGGCACGGGGTTGTTGACGATATAGACCTTGGGCATGGCGGGCAGGGCGGCGGCAATGCGCATTTCCTCGACGATGTTGTAAAGCTGGGGGGCTTCGTTGTGGGTGACTTCTCTCGCATTGGCGGAGGCCAGCAGGACGTTCTCGCCTCCGAGCATGTTGATGACGAGGAGCAGGCCCCAAATGCCGATGCCGATGAAGGCGCCGTAGAGCACGGTTTCCTGCGTACCGCCGAAGGCATAGCCAAAGGCGGCGGCGATGCCGGAGAGAAGCGCCGCCATGGCCAAAACCAGCCAGATGGACCGCCGTTTGTTGGCGGCAATGACTTCCCACATGACAGGCGTGCTCATTGATTTTTGTACGCCGGAGCCCGGCTTTAGAATTTCACTTGCGGGGCGGCCCGCTCGGTTTCATCGCTCAACACAAAGAGTTCACGTTTGGTGAAGCCGCCCATGTTGGCGATCATGTTGGTGGGGATGGTTTGGATGCGGTTGTTGTAGCGGGTGACGGAATCGTTGTAGGCCTGCCGGGCAAAGGAAATTTTGTTTTCGGTGGAGGCGAGCTCTTCCTGGAGGGCCAGGAAGTTGGCGGAGGCTTTCAGATCGGGGTAGCGTTCCACATTGATCATCAGTCCGCGAAGGGCGCCGTTGAGTTCGCCTTCGGCCACGCCGACGTCGGCGGGTCCATGGGCTTCCATGGCGTGGGTGCGGGCCTTGGTGACGGCTTCCAGCGTGTCTCGTTCATGGCTCATATAGCCTTTGACGGTTTCAAGCAGGTTGGGAATCAGATCATGGCGGCGTTTGAGCTGCACATCAATCTGCGCCCAGGCATTGTCCACATAGTTCCGTAGCTGGACGAGGCTGTTATACATCGAAATAAACCACACCACAACCAACGCCACAACGGCCAACAGGGCGAAAATAGATGTCATAACCTTCCTCTTTCTTTTCTTTCGGGCGACCCACTCGCCCCAGCGTCATTAGGAATATGATGTTTTCGTTAAAAAGACAAGCGTTGATCGATGGTATGCAGGGCGTGATACACCACGATGCCGACGGCGGTGGAGAGATTGAGGGAGCGAACGAATTCCGTCCGCATGGGAATGCCCAGAATCTGCCCGGGATGGGCGGCAAGCAGGTCATCCGGAAGCCCTTTGGTTTCGCAGCCGAAAACGAGTGTGTCGCCTGGCTCATAGTCCACATGGTCGTACCGGCGTCCGCTGGCGGTGCTGTAGAAGAACAGGCGCCGGGGGTGCACGTGCGAGAGGCAGGCGTTCCAGGAAGGATGCACCTGGACATGGACATCCTCCCAATAGTCCAGGCCTGCACGGCGCAACTTGGCGTCATCTATGGAAAAGCCGAGGGGTTCGACCAAATGCAGATGGCTGCCAGTGGCGGCGCACAGGCGGGCGATGTTGCCGGTGTTGGGCGGGATTTCGGGATGGACCAGCACGACGTTCAGGGGCACGACGGGCCAATGGAAAGCAAATTCAGCCATACGGGAATGGGCGTGCTTCATGGCGCTTCCTGCCGGATCACTCCTCAAGATCGGTCGGGATGTGGATGGGAAGCTCCAAGAGCCGTTTGGGTCTGGCAAAGGCGTCCTGGAGGGTTTGTCCGGCGAAGACATGGACGGTATAGCCGCTGTAGGAGCTCTTGTGGCCGGTTTCGCGTTGTCCTTTGGCGCGCAGGCCGCGCGGGACGATGTAGGTGGCGTCAAAGGCGATGCTGTTGTGGCGGGCGAAGGGAGCGGTGAAATGAATTGGGGAGGGCGTGGTGATGGCTTCGGTGGGCGTGGGCTCGCCGCCGCCCGCCACATCATAGAAGGTGACGAAGACCTGCAGATTTTCCTGCTTCAACGAGGCCAGTGGATCGTCCAGTTCCAAGGTGGCGTTCAGGACGCGCATTTCCTCCACATCGGCATCGGAAGGCATTTTATGGATGGAGGGGGCGACAATCCGGATCTGCCGCGGCAGGGCTTTCGAATCTGTGGAGGGGGTCTGTTGGATCCGGTGCTGCAGGACCTGTTGCTGGCGGAGGGTTTCGATTCTCTCTTCGGCCTGTTGCCGATGGGGCGATGCGACATCCACTAGGGTCAGGATGCGGTTCCACCGTTCCATCGCGCCGTCCAGATCGCCCCGTTGTTCCAGCAGGCGGGCATGTTCGATGTGGGCAGGGACAAAGCCCGGCATTTCCGCGTAGATCTGGTTCAACAGCCGGATGGCTTTGGGATAATCCGCAAATTGGGCGGCGGCGGAGGCCTCGGCCAGCAGACGCTGGGCCTTTTCAATGGCCGGGTCGGCCGCCGAAACGGCGGGGAGGTCCACCAGGACGGCATTGGTGTCGGCCGGAGCAAAATCGGCTTCGTGGAGGGCCTGTAGGATTTCCGGCGGAACGGCGGGGGAGGCTGTCCGATCAGCGTTGGTGCCCGCCGTATGGGTGTCACCGGCGGCCAGGGCGGAGGACGTGGGCAATGCCACCAAGGAGGAGGCGGCGGGGTCCGCCGGGGCCGACACGGGGCTGGCCTCTTCCGTTTGCTGCGCCCTCCGCTCCTCTGCAAAGGCGAGGTCGGCCGCCTCGGTTTCAGGGCGGATGACGTAACGGGGCCAATTCACAAAAAACGCCAGTAGGGCGAATTCAATGAGCAGCAGGGCCACCACAATTCCCCACGTAACGGGCTGGAGAAGGCCGCCACTGGGTTTGAGCTGGCGGGTGGTGGGCACGATGATGTCCTGAAACTGGATCCGGGTCTGGCCGATGGTGAGTTCATTCCCGTGGGCCAGCTGGACCTCCCCTTGAACAGGTTCGCCGTTGAGCAACAGAGGATATTCGGGCGCCAGTGAGAAGAGAAAAACACCGTCGCTGCGTTCCTCTAGGCGGGCATGGCGGAGTGCGACCTGGGCGTCGTCGGCAAGAATCAGATGGGCCTCGGGATCCCGCCCGACCACCGTGAGGGCCTGGCGGACCACCACCCGCTTGCCGCGGTTTCGTCCGGATTGGAAAAGTAATCTGTACATGCCGGGGCAAGTGTGGAGGAATGAAAGGGGAAAATCAAGTATACAGGGGCATGACGATGTGTTTCCGTCAACAAAAACGGTGGCGGAGGGCGCCTTCGTCAAATTCTTCCCGGGCCGCCGCCTCTTGGATTGCTTTTCCGCCTTTTTCAGACTAGAAGAAAGGCTATGAAAACCTTCATGATGTGTGTGATGCTCGCCGCGGCGGCGCTCTCCGGCGCTTGGGCGGCGCCGATTTCTAGGGACCCGTACATCGGGGCGATTGCCATCGATGCCCATAGCGGGCAAGTCCTGTTTGAAGACGGAGCAGACCGCCCCGGTTATCCAGCCAGCATGGTGAAGCTGATGGATTTGTTTTTGGTGCTGGACCGCGTCAAGGCCGGGAGCGTCCGCCTGACGGATAGTGTCCGCGTGACCAAGGAGGCGGCCGACATGGGCGGCTCCCAGGTTTGGCTGGATCCCCGTGAGCATTTTCCCGTGGAGGATCTGCTGTATGCACTGATCGTCCAGTCCGCCAACGATGCGGCGATGGCGTTGGCCATCCATGTGGGAGGCTCCCGCGAAGAGTTTGTCGGCATGATGAACCAGAAGGCACGCGAACTCGGCCTTTCCGCCGTGACTCGCTTCCAGTCTCCCCACGGCCTGCCGCCTGGCGGCAACCGGCGGCCGGACATCACCACCCCCCGTGATTTTGCGGTCCTCTGCCGTGCGCTACTTGCGGCGCATCCCGAGGCGTTGAAATACACCTCCACCGATTTTCGCCTCTTCCGTGAAGCTTCCGGCAAGCCGTTTGAAATGCGTACGCACAACCGGTTGCTTGGGAAAGTGGAGGGATGCGACGGCCTGAAAACCGGCTATTTCCGGGATGCGGGGTATTCCATTGCCGCCACGGCCGAGCGCAACGGCGCTAGGGTGATTGTGGTGGTCATGGGCAGCCGGGACCGAGAGCAGCGGGATGCCAAGGCGGCGGAGTGGCTCAACCGGGCGCTGCTGGAGGCCTCCCGCCCGCCGCCTACCCTCGTGCCCCCTCCCCCTCCTCCGGCTCCACCCGATCCGGTGTGGGCGCAAGCCGATGCGGAACCGACGGCGGAGGCGGATTCTGTGGGCTCTCCGGAGCCGAAGGGGCGAAGCGGCTGGAAAACCGTCGGCTGGGTGCTGTTGATTGTGGTGCTCGGCGCCGTCATTGGCATGGTGGTGCAGCGCCGGTTGTTGATGGCGACCCGATGAATACTGCGGATTTTGATTATGAGCTTCCGCTCGATCGGATTGCCCAAACCCCGCCTGCGCAGCGCGACGGTGCGCGCATGTTGGTCTTGAACCGTTCAGCCCGGACCATTGAACACCGGCATTTTGCCGATTTGCCCGCCTATTTGCATGCTGGCGATCTGCTGGTGGCCAACGATACGCAAGTGATTCCCGCCCGTGTGTTCGGCCGAAAAGCCAAAGAAGGCACGGGCGGCCGCGTTGAGTTTCTGTTGCTGGAGGAAACCGCTCCCGGCATATGGGATGCGCTGATGCGTTCTCGCCGCCGCCCGAAACCCGGCGAGCAGATCCTTCTGGATGAGGATCTGGCCGTGGTGACGTTGCTGGAGGATGGCGAATTGGGCCGCGTGAAAATCCGGGTGGAATCCAGTCTGCCGTTTCTGGAGGTGCTCTCCCGCATCGGCCGGACGCCGTTGCCGCCCTACATCCAGCGAAAGGAAGCGGCGGGCGGGCTGTGCGAGGCGGATAAAACGCGTTATCAAACCATTTTTGCCCGTGCCCCCGGCGCCGTAGCGGCGCCCACAGCGGGACTCCATTTCACACCCGAGATTCTCTCCCGGTTGGTAGCCCAAGGGGTGGATCGCGCCATGGTCACGCTTCATGTCGGCATCGGTACGTTCCGCCCCGTGAATGTGGATGTGGTGGAGGAGCACAAAATGGAGCAGGAGCGGTGGCGGATTCCGGAGGAGACCTCCCACCGTATTGCCCTCGCCAAACAGCAGGGCTGCCGAGTGGTTGCCGTGGGCACCACCAGCGTCCGGACGCTGGAAAGCGCCGCTGCCCGGCCGGAGGGTTTTGGCGCGGGCAACGGGCGTACGGACTTGTGTATTTATCCTCCCTACCGCTTCCAGATGGTGGTTGCCATGATCACGAATTTTCATCTGCCCAAATCCACCCTCCTCATGATGATCAGCGCCTTCGCCGACCGAGAGGTTGTGTTGGATGCTTACCGGCAGGCCATTGCCGAGCGCTACCGCTTTTACAGCTATGGCGACTGCATGCTGATTTTGTGAAAGCAAGATGCTTTGCTATTGTCCGGGAGGAGGGGGCCTGCCATCAGGCTTCCGCCTCGGGTTTCCTCCTCAACGCCTTTTTTTCGCCGTGTTTTTTCTTGGCATCCACCATGATGGCGGTTTGGCGCTTGGAGCGTTTGCGTTTTTGGCGGCGGATTTTTTCCCGTTGCTGCTGTGCTTTTGTTTTTTCGCCGTGGATTTTTTCAGCCACTTTTTCAGCCAGCTCCCGGCGGGCAAAAAAGCGGTTCATGGATTGGGAGCGCTCTCGGGCACAGCGGACTTCCAGTCCACTGGGACGATGGCGCAGGACGACGGTGGAAGAGGTCTTGTTGGTCTTCTGGCCCCCGGGGCCTCCGCCGCGGATGAAGGTTTCTTCGAGATCGCTTTCCCTCAGGCCCAGGGCGCTCATGCGTTTGAGCAGCTGGGCTTCTTTGTCCGGGGAAACGGGAAAGAGGCTCATGACGGCCTCTTCCGGCTCGCGGCGAAGGCGGCATAGGCGGCGGGATTGTGCAATCGGAGGATGGCGGCGCCGTTTTGCCCGGCCTGCCAGGCCAGCCGGGCGGTGGCCTGATCGATCTCCTCTTGCGGATGCAGGAAGCGAACGACGCGCTTACGGGAGAGGCCGATCAACAGAGGAAGGCCCACATCCACCAAGGGTTTCAAGTTCGCCAGGATCCCGGCATCCTGCTCCCGGGTGGTGCCGAAGCCGATGCCGGGGTCCAAGATCAGCCGCGACGGATTCAGCTTCAGCCGAGGCAGGAGTCGGTCGGCCCATTCGGCGATGGAGGCGGATGGCTGCGGATCGGCCGGGTCGAGTTTATGCCCCACGCCGTGCATCAGCACGATGGGGAAGCGGCCCTGCCGGGCAAAGGCCAGCATACCGGGAGCGGAGAGGCCGCCGATATCGTTGAGCCAGGCGGCCCCATGCTCCAGCGCGGCGCGGGCCACACCGGGTTTTTGCGTATCCACCGAGAGCGGTAGGGGAAGGGCGGCGGCCAGGGCATCCAGCACCGGCAGTAGGCGGCGGCATTCCTCCTGCTCCTCAACCGGAGTATAGCCGGGGCGGGTGGATTCCGCCCCCACATCGAGTATCTGCACCCCGGCCTCCCGCAGCCGAAGGGCCTGGCGCACGGCGGCGGCTGGCGAGGCATGCGCCCCGCCATCAGAAAAGGAATCGGGCGTGGCGTTGAGAATCCCCATCAGGATCGGAAAAGGCCTTTTTCCATCGTGTGGAAACTTTTTTTCCAATGAGTGGAAAACGGTGGAATTATTTTTCCAATGAGTGGAAAACGACATGGCTTCCTTCGGGACGTTGGGTTCCGGGGGGGCATTCATGGGGCGGAGCATGCCGCAGAGCGGCGGCGGCATGCAACGAGAAAATGGCGCGGCTCCGAGCGCGTGCGGAGGAAGCGCCAATGCCCGCTTGCTTTCACGGGTTTGCTACGGCATCATCGCGCTATATGAAGATTCTTCTTTGCAACGACGACGGCATTCAGGCTCTCGGTATTCATACGCTACAGGCGGCGGTTCATGATTTGGGCGATGTGCACGTGGTGGCGCCGGATGGCGAACGCTCGGCAATCGGCCACGGAATTACGCTGACGAAGCCATTGTATACGCGTTCCTGGCCGAATCCGAACGAGATGTTTGGCATTGCGGTGAGTGGAACGCCTGCGGATTGCGTGAAGCTGTCGGTGAACAGCCTGTTCAAGCCTGCGCCGGATTTGGTGCTCAGCGGCATCAACCTAGGCCCGAATGCGGGCATTAGCGTACTGTATTCCGGAACGGTGTCGGCGGCGACGGAGAGCGTCATTATGGGAATCCCGGCGATTGCGTTTTCGCTGGATACGTTTGTGAATCCGCAATGGGAAACGGCTTCCCGCGTGAGCCGACGGATTGTGGAGCAGGTGGTGAGCGGTCGGCTGACAATTGCGCCGGAACTGTTTTGGAATGTCAACATTCCGAACCTGCCGTATGAGCAGCTCAAGGGCATCCGCATCACGAAGCTGGGCTCGTCGCGTTTTGTGGAGCAATATGAGCGGCGGTTGGATCCGTGGGGAAATCCATATTACTGGATGCGCGGCGATCTGCTGGAAATGGGCGACATGCAGGGGAGCGATCTGGAAGCACTGCGGGAAGGATATGTGTCGCTTTCGCCGGTGGGGCTCGACCGCACGTCGCATGCCTCGCTGGAGGCGCTGGCGGTGCATCCGCCGGAGCTGGCGTAATTCCCCTTCCTCCTTCCCCGGCCCAAGCCCAAGGACGGCGGGCGGGGGCATGGGCGCCGGTGCTGGCCCTTGTCAGGTTTGCGGGCGGTATTCCGGAGCGGAGGTTTGGGTCCAGTGCACGCAGAGGGGGGGGGCGTCGGGCCGTGTGAACTCCAGTTCCCATGTGTTTTCGGGCGTTTCGCGCTTTTTCACGAAGACGGCGTTGCCGAGATGGGCTAGGAGGGTTTGAAGGGCATGGAAGGCGTTGCGGGTGCGCCAAGCGGAGGCATCCGTGTCGTCGATGAGCCCGAAGCCCCGGGCGACCAGCCGCCACCAATACACGCGGGAGACGTGGCCGGAGGCGAGGGTGAGAAGAAGATAGCGCGCCATGTAGGCGGCATAGGCTTCTTCGCTGACGGAGGGATCCTTTTGGCGGGGATCAAGGGTTTCATAGGGACTGGTGACCGGCGACCACGCTCCAGTGCCTTGCAGAGGCCAGTTGACTTCGGTGAGGACGGGGCGGTCGTTCGCAAAGCGGTACGCCCGGGCCATGGCGCGGAGCCATGCGCATTTGGCGACGGTGTCGAAGGGGCCCTGCCGGTTTTCGGGAGCCCCGCGCCGGTCGACATAGAGATGGTGGGAAAGGGCGGAGAACGGAAGGGGGGCGGGAATGCGTTCGAGAATGCCGCCGAGCGCATGCAGTTCAAAATCAATGCAGGCGGGGCCGATGACGCGGACATCGGGATATTGGATTTGGCTGGCCCGCACGGGAAGCAACAAATCGGCGTATTCCCGGTAATCCCAGATGCCCCATTTGGAGCGGTTGACGGCATGGCCGATTTCAAAGGCGTCGGCGAACGTGTGGGCACGGTCGAAGGCGAGGGTGAGCATCTGGCGCCAGCCCTTGGGGTCCAGGACGGACCGGCGGTTCTGCAGAAGCGCGAAGGTGATGCGATGGCCTTGGTGATGCAGGGCAAGGGCCTGATCCAGCGTCCAGTGCCAGACCTCGGGATCATGGTGCTGGTGGAGGCGTAGCAGCAGGGGGAGCCGGAGGGAGCCCTGCAGTTCGGCCAAGTGCCGGAGCTGGCGGGCCCACGTGGCAGGCTGCGGGTCCAGGGCCAACCCAATGGTTTCGGCAAAGGGAACGGGAGTTTGGAAGGATTCATGAAGCAGGGTGTTGAATTCCCGGCGAATGGCGGGGCCTTTGCGGACGGCGGATCGGAGGACGGCGCGAATGTTGGCGGCGGGGAGGTATTTCCGGCGGTCCTTGGAGGTATAGGCGGGGATGGCTTGTGCGGAACGCTCGTCCCAGATCCAGATGTCCTTTCCGCGGGGGACGGGAAGGGTTTTGCGGCGGCGGGCCTCTTCCTGTTCGGCATTGCGAAGGCGGGCTTCCCGGATGGGATGGCGCCAGGGCCGCAGGGCGGTATGGCGGGCGAAGGATTTCCGGGCATGCTGCTCGGCTTTGGTGAATTCGGCCGACGGGGACCAGCCGCCATGATACATGGCGTAAAAGACGCGGCGGAAATCGGAGGGCAGATCAATCCGGGCGAGATCGGCGCCTCGTTGAGCTTCCGTTGGTTGGGGGACCATTCGGGCCCGGTTCAAATCCATGAGATAGACTTCCCACGGGACGGCGCCATGCCCGGCCGACCGCCGCAGGCCGATGTTTTGGTTGCCCAAGTCGCGATGGAGGATGCCGGCATCGTGCATGGCGCGGAGGGCGTTGGCGACGCATTGGAGGAGCTCCATCAAGGGCTCGCAATAGGGGGCGCTGGCGTAGATGCGTTGGAGTTCCGTCCGGAAATCGGTGAGGTCGGGGATGTAGAGCGTGAGCAGATGGCTTTCGCGGAGGCGGTTGTGTTCCCAGCGGTCGGCCACGGCTATGGGAGTGGGGGTACCTACGCCGGCATTGCGCAACACTAGGGCGTTTCGAAAGGCCCGCTCGGCCTTGCTACCGTTCCGCCAGGCCAAGCTGTCGCGCCAGAAGGACTGAACGGCATAGGTTTTGACCACCACCTCCCATGGCGCCTGTGTTCCGTCCGGCAAGGCCAGGCGGTCCAGCCGGTGCCGCCCCGGCGGCACTAGGGGGCGGTTCTGTTTTTCAATCAGATAGGCCAGCTGGGTGAGGGTGTCGTCCATCCCGGCGGCGTCGCGTCCCGGCGCCAGAAGAAACTGCCAAGGGCCTCGGCGGCGGCGTTCGAAGGCGGGCTCATTCATGGGCGGGGGGCAGGGGCTGTGTATTGTTTTTCTGAATCCACAATTCCAGCAGCTTGGCGTATTTGATGAACACGCCGAAAGCGGACATTACGGCAATGATGAAGCCCTGACGACCGTCCAGAAAGCCGCGCTTGACGATATAGGATTTGAAGAAACGCCAGGGGGGCCGGAACATCAGGTCCCGCCAGCGGAAGGGCTCGTTGCGGGAGAATTTTTCGTTGGCAGAGATGCTGGAAAACCGGTTCAACGTGTTGATGTGGTCTGCCATGTCGTCATAGGTGAAATGGTAGAGCGGCGCGCTTAGTGTTCGGATCGGCCCGTCCACCACGACGCGGTCGTGGGGCTCCTGCCCTTCGCTGTGCCCGCGGTCCTTCAAAAAGAGGCGGAGTTTGATGTCGGGATACCACTCCCCGTGGCGGATCCATTTGCCGAGGTAGTAGACCATGCGGGGGAATCGGTAGGCGACGGTCTCGCCGACGCCGCGTTCGAATTCCTGCTCAATGGCATGGCGAAGCTCGCTGGAGACCACTTCATCGGCATCCACGAACAAAATCCAGGGGAATTGGGCGAGGGAGCGGATGTAGTTTTTTTGGGCGATATAGCCTTCCCACACATGCTGGTCCACATGGGTGGCATATTGTTTGGAAATTTCGAATGTCTTGTCCTTGCTGAAGGAGTCGACGACAATCACCTCATCGCACCATTGAAGGCTCTGCAAGCAGAGGGCAATTTTGTCTTCTTCGTCGCAGGCGGTGACACAGGCGGATATTTTCAAATGATCGGGGCGCATAACAAAACCACTCTGCCGAAAAAAGGGGGGTGAAACCAGAAAAAAGTCGTTCAGGGAAGCGTGAGGAGAAAGGCGAGGGTCTCCACCATTCGCCGTGTGCTCCGGCGAGTGCTTTCCAGATCGGAAGCCGCCGCGTCGGGGTTCCGCCAGAAGCCGTGGCCCTGGCCGTCGATTTTCTGCCGGACCACCACCTGCCGCAGAAGGGCTTCCTTCCAGATCACCGGCCGGTCATCGGCAAGAAAGACGGTGGGCTGTCCCCGGGCCGCCAGTGCAAGGGCAAGGCGGTGGTAGTCGTCCAAGGCATCTTCCGTGTGGGGAATGGATTCTCCAGCCAGCAAAGGCAAAAGGAGGTCCATCTCAACAGGCATGGTGGCCGGTGCCGGTGCATCCTCTTTCTCCCCGGTCGGATGAGCCGCCAGCCAGGCTTCTGCGCGGGAGAGCGCGGCATAGGCTTCGCGGCCGACGGAGAGGTCCACCGGGCCGGCCACCGGCGCCGTGGAAATCTGCGGCGAGGGTTGGGCACAGGCGGAGGCGAGCATGAACAACCCGCCCAAGCCCATCAGGAGACGGCGGCGGGACATCACACGGCCGGTGGTTCTTCCCGTTGCGTGTTTTTCCGCGGGCCAAAGCGGAGGTAGGCGCGAAGGGCATAGGAAATAAAGAAGAAAACAAATCCCACGCCCACGGCATACAGACCCCACGGCGGAGGAGCCGCATCTGCGGTATGCGCCAGATGGTAGAAAATGCCTCCCATACAAGTGAGATAGGCGGCCAAACGGAAGAACCAATATAGTTTTGTGATCATGGGATCAGTATAATCGGGCGTCAACCATGTGGCAACGGGAAACCATGGGGAAAAGCAGACGGGCGGATGCCTTGGTGTTCTTCCGAGGCCACTGGTGGGAGGAAGGGCGGAAAATAGGCCGGTTGGCTGTGTTGGCTTGAAATAGCTTGTCGCGTTGCATGAGGTGGAGCAGAGCGAAGCCCCCCGCAAATCAGGCCTTGACACCATGAGGGAGGCGCGGGGAAATGAGAACGAATTCACTGCCATCCCATAAGGACAAAACGGGAGCGTGAAAGCGCCTGAATTATTGGTGTTTTCGTCCGAAAGTTTGGGGATGTGATTTGGGAGCGGGTCGGTCAGGGATATTTCTCCGTTGCGTCGGCGGGGGTGCTGTCCTGTGGGATTTCAGGAGAACCCCGGGAAGCAGGCCTGTTCGGGCCTGTCGCGCCAGCGCGGCGGCGAAGAGGCTGTCCCATAGAGGCGAAGCCGTTCCATCAGATCCTTTTCATCCCACAGGCAGGCGCGCAGGAGGGCGAAGAGCCGGAAGGCTGACCACGTGGCTCCATGGGCTGCAGGTTCGGCTCTTGCGCTCCACCCCATATTGTCGCGCCAGGCTGGGGACCATCAACGGCAGAATCAGATTGCAAATCTGGTGCAGGAGGGTGTAGACTAAAACTGCATTATTCCCATTAAAACAAGTGCTGAATTAAGAGAGTATCGGAAAGGAGTCGCCGATGGGCGCAAAGAAACAATGGATTGGCAAAGAAAAGCTGGCCATCGTGTTGCAAAGCTTGAAAGGCGATTGCAGTATCGGCACATTGTGCAACGATCACGGCATTACGCAGGGCATGTATTATAAGTGGCGCGATCAACTGCTGAGCGACAGTGCGAAACTGTTTGAACGCGGCGAAACGTGCCGTAGAGATTGCGATTGAAGACAGCGAAGCCGTAGCTATGGCGTGGCTTGACGAGGAAGCGGAGGGGCGGACGAATCAATGAATCAGGTAACAACTTTTAATTACAATAATCCTGACATTGGACTGTATACACGACCCGCTACACTCGGAGATGAATACTCCCTTGTCGAATCGTTCATCAATTATTACTGCCATCGGTTTGTCCGGAATAATAAAAAAACTCAGCTTGCTGTGTTTGTGGAACCGAGCATTGATTCGGGTTTCCCCGATGTTGTCTTTGCGTCTTATCTGCCATCTATAATGAACAACTGGTCAGATAAGCGTGAAACGCTTAACACCTTCGACCTAAAGCTACTCTCATATCTTTGCTCGACCGAAAACGTCCTTGGCGCAAAGCTTATATCAACGCTTGGTTTCCCCGAAAAGCAGACGATAACGTCTTTGGAAAAACTGATGGACGCCAAGTTAGTTTCTTACCGTGACCATAGTTGGCGTGTCCGTGAAATGCGCGATGTTTTCAGTCTAACCAAGCTTATCGCAGTAGAGGCAAAGCTCAATGATGTCAGCAAGGTCGTGGAGCAAACGCACCTTAATACTCGATTTGCTTCACATTCCTATGCTCTAATTAACTCTGCACACCCTCAAGGAGAAACAGTTAAGACTTTCAAACGCTTTGGCATTGGATTGTACGGAAAAGATTCGCAGTTCCGCCGTATAGTTGAAGCAAAGCAATACACACTGCCGTCTAGTTATTTATCGTTCCAGTTCAATGAATGGATAGGCAAATCTATATCTCGCCAAGGAGGGGCAATAAATGCGTGACTTCAAGGAGTTAGAGGCAACACTTTCTGACTTGAAACATATTGCCCGTGGTGGCCAAAAGGTGGTTTATAGTGCGACCCATCCGAACTACGGAAGCGTTGTCATTAAGGTGTTCTTCGAAACAGATGCTCGCGCACAGCGTGAAATAGATATAAGCGCAGAGGTTGATTTCGACTGCGTTCCGAAAATCTATGAAACTGGACAAGTTACATACACCGGTACAAACACATTGTATGTAATCGAGCAACGTATTGAAGGCGAAGAGTTGCATAAACGCATTGAACGTGGTAAACGCTTTACACTGTGTGAAGCCTCCGATTTTTTGGAACAAGGTTTGACATTCATCAGCGAATTAGAAAAAAAGAACATCGTCCACCGAGATATAAAGCCGGCGAACATCATAGTGTCTGCAAATGGAAAAGTATATTTCCTAGACTTCGGTATTGCTCGTATACTTGGAGTACCATCGCTAACGAAAACAGAGGCGATAGTGGGTCCGCATACGCCCGGTTACGCCGCACCGGAACAGTTTAACAATCTCAAGAGCGATATTGACTCGCGGGCGGACTTGTTCTCAATTGGCGTTGTAACATACGAGTGCCTATCGGGTAAGAACCCGTTCAGCGACGAAGCGGTGAGTCAACTTGACATTCTCCAACGCACAGAAACGATTACGCCAGTCAGTTTCCAGATTGCGGGTGACACGCAACAACAGTTTATGGGTCTTTTAAGTTCCTTGATGGGCAAGTTCCCGTCGAGACGACCAAGGACCGCGACGCAAGCGTTGAACTGGCTTTCAGCAGCTAAATCAACTTTCCAAATTGAGGAGGCGAAACAATGAGATTCTATCTGCAAATGGGACACGGAATGCAATCTATGTGCAAAGACCTTAGCGCATTATGGAATGGCGCGACAGTTATACTAAGCCCACAGAATATTCATCCAACTAATAAGCTGTTGCCTTTCGCCGCTTCAATGCGTAAGGTTGGTGGTGGTGTATTGTTCGACCCACAGTTATATGCGCCACGAAATTACCAAAAAAACTTGCAAACGCA
Organism: Verrucomicrobiota bacterium; assembly: GCA_031262805.1. Lineage (GTDB taxonomy): Bacteria > Verrucomicrobiota > Kiritimatiellia > CAIQIC01 > Lenti-01 > JAISGX01. Next base: position 15,784 of record JAISGX010000012.1, read on the forward strand.
CGACTACTGGCCTCAGACGGACTTCACAAGTATCGAATTGGGCGATTGCCGTGATTTACTGACAAAACTTGCTGAAATCAACGCTTCACTGAACACCGAAGCCTTCATACTTCCATCAGGCATAATCAATAGAATTGACGAGCGTTGGGGAAAGGTTCAAACGGCAATTTCCAATCAAGCGCGTGATGTGGCAAGCAGTCAACGCATATTTCTTACTGTTGCGCTTGGCAAGGATGTGCTATCCGATGGTTCGCAAGTTGAAAGCATTACTCAATATGCCGAGCATTGGAATGTTGATGGAGTTTATATCGTATGTGAGCATCCCGAGCGCCACTACCTTGTCGATAAGCCGATATGGATTGCCAACTTGCTATCGCTTGTTGCGGGAATAAAGCGAATTGGGAAGGAAGTAATTGTCGGGTATGCGAATCATCAAATGCTTCCTCTCTCGTTAGCGAAATGCGATGCTATCGCTGCGGGTAATTTTCTTAATGTTCGTTGGTTTCAGCCTGAACATTTTGAAACGACTGATAGCGATGACCCAAGCCGTAGGACAACGTGGTATTATTGTCCACAGGCTCTTTCTGAGTTTAAGGTCACCTATCTTGATGTTGCTAAGCGAGCAGGAATCCTCGGCACTATGGTGCCGCCCATAGCAATGGACAACGAATACAGTCATGTGTTATTTGAAGGCGCTATGCCATCATCAACCAATTATAAAGAGGGTGACTCGTTCAAGCATTATCTGCATTGTCTTCGTATTCAGTGCAAACTCGCGAGCAAAGCGACATACAGTGAGACATTAAACTCTCAGTTTTCTCAATTGGAAACAGCGGCAAGTATTCTAAATGGTTTGCATAAAGAGCGAATCAAAGGGCAAGACCGGGATTTTGGTGAAATCGTTGATGTAAACGAGGCCGCAATTCAGATTTTTGATAAAGAGTTTGGGTTCGCGATGACGAAAGAGTGGTAAATGAATTCACTACCGTCCCATAGGGATTGGGCGGGGACAAAGAAAAGGTTGGTTTGAAGTCCTACATTTTGCCACTCAGCAAAAGATGAATTAATTCCATAAACCAGCCAAGAAGTCTATATTGCTCCCATTGAAACAAGTGCTAAATTAAGTGAGCATTGGGTGGCGTAAAGGATTCTCAAAAATGAAATCTTCATTTTTGACTGCTTCTGCGTAATGCCGTCCTTGACAAACGGAGGGCATTACATCTTTGTCATCGGGGACGTCAGCCCGTTGGAATGGATTCCCGTAGGTGAACAATTCGGTTGTCGGAAGGTGCGCCGTCAACTCCACTTTAATGGTGGTCGCTTTGATAACATTCACGCAATCGGACTGTCCGGAATAGCTCCATGAAAGGGTATTGCTGCCGGGGCGATGCCTTCCACATAGAGATTCGTTCCATTGAACCCGCTGAATGACTTGATGAACTGCTCCAAGGCGGTTCCGCGAATGGTGCTAGGGGCGGGGACATGGGCTGCACCCAGGAGATTCCCGGAGGCGTGATGCGGTTGAAAAAACGGCGCTGGATTTCCGCGCCTTCCGCCAAGTCCTGAAGGTCGAAAACCTCGTTTTCGAAGATGTCGGCATACTGCCCGAGATCGACGGCGGCAAGCTTTTCGGTTTGGGAAAAGTCCGCCGAGCATAGCACGGCGATGAGGGTGATCCCAACGGCGGAACCTCGAAGCCTTCGCAAATTTTCCATGGGTTCCCCTTGGCGCTTGTAACGATTAAAATCATACAGAAGCCGAAGCAAAAGCAAAAGGAGAAAATAGAGGGGAAGAACAAAACGTTTTACCGGCAAGACGGCCTCATTGCCCCCCCCGGCGGAGCATTCGTAGGTAATGCTTACGAAAAGCGGGCGCATGGTGGAAGGCGATTACACCCACTACGACGCGCTGGGCCGCCGCATCCTCGTGAGCGATCCATCCGGCGGAACGCTCCACTATCACTACGACGCCACCGGCAACCCGGTGGAACAAGACAAAAGCGGACTCATCTGGAGCAACACCTTCAACGCGCTCAACCAGCCCATCGAGACCACCGCCTCCGGCGGCCTCGTCGTCTGGGGCAAAACCATCAGCCTTCTGCCCGCCACCGTCACCGTCAACGCCCGCACGGCCCAGCCGTGGGGCCCCTACTGGGCCGCCACCAACATCCCATTCACCCCGGGCACGAACTCTCTGAACGTCCTCCTTTCCGATACCGCCGGACGCAGCGCCACCCAAAGCATCGCCTTTGTGGCCCAGGACAAGCGCTATGCCTATGATCCAAACGGCAACATGATCACGAACGGCACATACACCTATATCTGGGACGACGAAAACCGCTTGGTCGAAGTCCGGCAGCATGGGGTTTGCCTACAGAAGAACCGTTACGACGGCTTGGGCCGTCGTCGAGAAAAGGTGGAGTATGTAGCCGGGGCGGTTCTCACCAACCGTTATCTGTATCATGGCTGGCTGGTGCTCGCCATCACGGACGGCTCCGGAGAGATTCTGGAGACCTACACCCACGGCGCAGACCTTTCGGGACAGATTGGCGGCGAGGCAGGCGGCATCGGCGGCCTTTTGTCCTCGACGCGAGAAGCGGAAGAGGTATTCTACCACTACGACTT
>JAISGX010000029.1 GCA_031262805.1 Verrucomicrobiota bacterium
ATGCCCAGCAAGCCGACGCCCCCGAACAGAGGGTGCTCCGCATCCTAAACTGGGACCTGTATATCGATTTTGACGAAAACGTGTCCGCCGATAATCCCTTGGCGAAACAATCTCCCACCCTGCGTGAATTCGCCGAAAAATTTGACTGTGAAATTGAATACCACCAATACGTTACCGCGGAGGACATGACCGCCCGGGTATGGGAGATGGACGGATATTACGATGTGCTCGTCCTCAATCCCGCAAGCGCTGGCAGAATGCTGAAAGCCGAATGGCTCATGCCCATTCCACAAGAAAAAGTTCCGAATATTCGGTATGTTGACGAGTGCGCCAAAACATCGCCGGTGGATCCGGAAGGCCGCTATTTGATTCCGTATATGAATTCCTATGTCGGCCTTCTATACCAGCCCGATAAAGTGCGCCGAGATGATGCCTCCTGGGATCTGTTCTTTAATCCCCCAGCGCACTTTACCGACCACTTGGGCCTGTACGACTCCGCTTCGCTCATTTTCAACGTGGCGTTGCTTGCCAACGGCGTAACCAATTTCAGCTCCCCCGCCGAGAAGGATATTTTGAAGGTCCAGCAAATAATCACCCGCCTCAAAAAGGAATTTAATCCAAGAATCGTATCCAGCGCGGAACGCGTCCGAAACGAAATCTTCGAAGGAGATATTTGGCTGGGCCTCCTGTATTCCACAGATGCCCACAATGTGCTCCGTTTGGATGAGGAAAACAAATACGCCTTCCGTATTCCACCCGAAGGAACTATGCTCGATCATGATTATCTGGCGGTCCACCGCAACAGTCAAAACCCCGCTCTGGCCTTCGAATTCATCAATTTCATCTTGGAGCCGCACGTCATGGGCAGGATTGCCACCTATCTCGGAGCAGAGCCCCCTTCCGCCGAAGCCAGACGCATTCAAGGCCCCCTGCAGCTGCCGCGCGCCATGGACGAGCAGGGATGTCCCAGGGAAAACATGTATGTCGCCTTCGACCAGCCCTTGGATTTTTTCCTTTATTGGTTTGAGGCCTTGAATCTTCCGGAAAACGCCGACACACCCTCCCCCACCCCTGATGCGGCCCGCATGACCCCATCTCCGGGGAACCGGCCGGAGGAATCCCTTTGATTTCGAACCGCCATATCCGATGGAATCGCCTCTATCGCCGAGCATTTCATCGCCTAGCTGTTGTCGGCCTGTTGCTGGCCGGGGCCGTTTTTTCCCCCGTCCTTCATGCACAGTCTCCCCGGACGGAAACCACCACGGGCCAGCCTTCCGCCCCGGCCCGGCAAACCCTCCGGATTCTGAACTGGCGCTATTACATCGATTTTGATGACGACCTCCCAGAGGATTTGCCTGCGGAGGAGCGTTCCCCTACGCTCCGGGATTTTGCCGAAAAATTCAACTGCGACATCGAGTATCACGAATTTGACGACTTCGAAGACATGTCGAGGAAATTCTCCGCCATTCCGGGCTTCCACGACATCATGATGCTTTCGTGCACCCACACCACCTCCTTGGTTGAAACCGGCTGGCTCCTGACCATTCCGCCGGAAAAAATTCCGAATGCCGTCTATCTGGACACCGCCGTGCGTTATCCTCCCTCCGATCCCTCCGGCACTCATCTGATTCCGTATCTCAACGACTACATGGGTATCCTATACCGGAACGACAAAATTCGACTGGACAGCCTCTCTTGGAACCAGTTCTTTGATCCACCCGCCGAATGGGCCGGACATATGGCCTTGATGGATTACGGCCCCGATATGTTTGCTTCCACCTTGATTGCCGGCGGCGTCAAGGAAGTGGACAAGGCCACTCGCGAGCAAATCCAACAGGCCCAGGCACGCATTGAGCATCTGGCGAAGAACTTTTTCCCCGTTCTGGCCGACTCCCCGGAAGACATGATGGTCGCGGATGAAGCCATTTGGATCGCCCCCGTTTATGCTTCGAATGCCGCCCAGGTTCTCCGCGACAATCCCCAGCTCTCCTTCTTTCTGCCCTCGGGGGGAACCGATTATTATCACGATTACATGGTCATTCACCGAGAAACTCAGCATCCGGACCTCGCTATCGCCTTTCTGAATTATCTTCTGGAGCCGGACGTGATGGGCCGAATTTCCGCCTACGTCAATGGCGATGCCCCCTCCGCAGCGGCGCGGGCCATCCGGAACAGGCTGGATCCCCCGCTGGTTCCATCCGCAACGGATGCAAACGGTGCCCCACTTCCCGGTATGCAGGTCCGCTATACCTTTGAGCCGTTGTACGAACTTCTCTGGGTGCAGGCCGTCGCCGACTTGCAGGACTGACCCTTTCCCCCGGAAGGGACTGAGCGACTCAGCCGGATTTCCCGGCCCACATGCCCTTCGCCGCCTCCACAACCGGCAAAAGGGCCGTCGTATGCGATTCGTCGATTCCGGAAAAGCTTATACAATCTTAATTTTGTGCTTGTGATGCCCCTCACATTGTGGTTGTCTTAGAACAGGTTTTACATCAGGAGTTCGACGTATGAAAAGAAATGCGGGAAGGCTATTTTTGGCAATGGTGGGGATTCTCATCTCCTCGGGGGCCGCGTGGGCGGATGAGTCGGCGGAGCCTCGCAAATCCCTCCGGATCGCCAATTGGAGCATGTACATTGACTTCGACGACAACATGCCCGAGGACCTTCCGCCCGAAAAACGCTCCCCCACGCTTCGGGAATTCGCAGAGAAATTCAATTGCGACATTGAATATCACGAATTCGACACCTTCGACAGCATGCTGGCCAAATTCACCGAACTTAGCGGGTTCTATGACATCATGGTGCTTTCCTGCGGATATACGCGTAGTATCATGGCGTTGGGCTGGTTGCTTCCCATCCCGGAGGAGAAAATTCCGAATCTGAAAATTGTGGATGATTCCGCCCGGCATCCGCCGCCGGACCCAGATGGCCGCTACTTGATTCCCTATCTCAACGATTATGTCGGCTTGGCCTTCCGTAACGATATTCTCGCCACCACCAATCTGACATGGGGCGAATACTTCAATCCGCCGTCCTCCTGGCAAGGCCATGTCGGCTTATATGATTCTCCGCCGGTGATGTTCGCGCTGGCCATCATCTCCAGCGGCAAGGACTATCCCAATGCAACTAGCGCCGATTTTTCCGAAGCGCAGGCCAAAATCGCCAATTTGCGCAACCGCTTCTCCCCCACCATCAGCGACGATCCCACCGTGCTCAGCGACAAGTTGCTGAGTGGCGAATTGTGGGCGACGCCACTCTATGCCCCCGATGCCCAGGCCCTGTTGAGCAAAAGCACCAACATTTCCTTCCTGATCCCCGAGGATGGCTCCGAATACTATTACGATTATTTCATCGTCAACAAGGACAGCCAAAACCAGGATCTGGCCTTTGAGTTCATCAACTTCGTGCTGGATCCCCAGATTCTGGGCCGCATCTCCGCCTATCTCGGCGCTGGTGCCACCTCCGAAGAAGCCCGCCTCGTCAGCCGTGAATTGGCCACTCCCATGGTGCCTGCGGCCATGACCCCCGATGGAAAACCGCTTCCCCGTCTGCAGATCACGTATGCACTGAACCCTGAAATCGAAGCCCGCTGGCTCTCTATCATGAGCGAGCCGGTCTTCCCTGCCAGCGGTGAGGAGCTTGCGGACTAAGATCTTTTTCATGAAAATTCGTGCCAAAATCATTTTCTCCATCATCCCGTTGGTGATCCTGCCACCGGTGATTGTGACGCTTGTCTCGTTCCTGTGGACCAAACAGATCGCCCGGCACACCAGGAGCTTCGACGACTCCGCCCATCGGATTTCGCTCTCGCTCTCCCATGCCATTTCGAACATCAATTCCATCTTTAACGACCGCATCCAATCGGACTACGTCTTTATTGCGGAAAATACCACCGGCACCCTAAAGCTGATCAATACGTTCGTGGAACGGGAAATCCACCAGCTCGCCGTCTCTTCCGTGCTGGAGTCCTACATGACGGTTTCCGGCAGCGGGCGTGATTTCATTGCGCCCAAGGTCTTCAACCAGCTGCATTCCGCCGCCGTCCGCTCCGGCTTCCTTTCCATCTCCATCCTCAATACGGAAGGCGTTCCCCTCCTGCAATACCCGGTGAATGTGCCCCTGCCCTCCCTCCAGCTGCCGGAAGACAAGCCCGGCTGGCACGTCTATCATGCCCATACCACGGAGCCCCCCCAGTCCCTGCTGTATCTCGCCCCTCTTCGGTATGCCGGTCTGCGCGTCAATCAGGACAAAGGCACCTTGGTCGGCTGGGTGGTCATCGATATGCCCTTTTCCAACTTCACCGACCAGCTCACCGCGGTGACGGGAACAGCCGGCCTGAACCTGATTCTACGGGACACCGAAGGCAACATCCTCTTCCAGCCCAAATCCGATGAACTCTTGGACGACCCAGAGCATACACTGACCATCCGACGGAATGTCATCCCCAACACGTTGGATGTGGAATTTCTGATTCCCTGGCGGGAAATCCTGGAAACCACCCGCGACACCACCGCCCTGTTGGAAAACCTCGACGAGGAAACCCTTCATGCGCGGAATATTTCCCGCCAGGCCGACAAATTCGCCATCAAGGCCGGCATTCCCCTTTCCCTCACCTTGCTGGTGGTCATCGTTATTGCCGCCTTCATCGGCCGACAGCTTGCGCAATCCTTCACGCAGCCCATCACCAAGCTCTCCGAAGCCGCCGGCAAGCTGGCCGCAGGCGACTTAGCCGTCAATCCACAGCTGGACGGCAATGACGAAGTCTCGGACCTGTCGCACTCGCTGAACCACATGCGCCTTTCCCTGCGCGAACACATCAGCAACTTGGATCGCTTGGTTGCCGCCAAGACCAATGACCTGAATGCCAAGACCAAGGCCTTGGCCGTGTCCGAGCGGGAAACTCGCGAACTCATCACCCGCATGAACGATGCCTTTGCCTTCTTGGAAGTGCTTCCTGAATCGCCCGCCAAGGTGTTGTTTTCCAACCCCGCCTATAACCTACTCGCCAGCGCCAACACCCGCCCCGAGCGCCCGGTACCCTTCCTGGATGATGCGCAATACGAACGTTGCCTGAACGTCGCCTATACCGGCGTGGCTGATCGTTTCGACATCCAAACCTCCGACGACCGCTACTTCTCCTATAACGTTTACTCCCCCTCCCCGAACCGGTTGGCCGTGGTGATCAGCAACCTCACCCAAAAACACCAGGCCGAAATGGAAGGTCGGCGGCTAGAGGAAGCCATGCGGTATACCCAAAAGCTGGAATCCCTCGGCGTGCTCGCCGGCGGCATCGCGCACGACTTCAACAACCTGCTCATGGCCATCATGGGCAATGCCGACTTGGCCCTACTGGAAGCTCCTCCGGACTCCGCCCTGCAGGAAAGCCTCACAGAAATCCAAAAATCCTCCCTCCGGGCCGTCAGCCTGTGCAAGCAGATGCTGGCCTACTCTGGGCAGGGGCAGTTCGTGATTGAAAATTACGATTTGTCGCAGCTGATTGGCGAAATGACCCAGCTGATCGGCGTATCCATTCCGCAAAACGTAGAAATTCAGTATGACTTCGATCCGGACCTCCCGCTGGTCGAGGGAGATACCACCCAGATCCGCCAGGTGGTGCTCAATTTGATCACCAACGCTTCAGAAGCCATGAAGGGCGCGGAAGGCCACATCCGGATCACGACAAAAGCGGAAGACCTTCCCGCCGTGGCGCTCGCCGACAACCCCGCCGGGGTGGAACTGCTGACCGGGCGTTATGTCACCATGGAAGTCCAGGATGATGGCTCCGGCATGTCGCCGGCCACCCTCTCCCACCTCTTCGAACCCTTCTTCACCACCAAGATGACTGGCCGTGGATTGGGCATGGCCGCCGTGCTCGGTATTGTGCGTGCGCACAAGGGGCTCATCCGCATCCAATCTCGCGAGGGACAAGGCACCACCGTCTCCATCTCCCTGCCCGCCATCGAGGCCACCGCAGTCAAGAAGGATCCGGACGCCGCCCTCCTCATTGCCGAAAGTGATTTGGAGCTCAGCGCTGTGCTGGACCGAATGTTGCAGAAATCAGGCGCCCGCACCAAGGTCTTCCACTCCGGCCAAGCCGCTTTCGAAGCCTATACCGAACATCCGGAGCAATACAGTGTTATATTCGCTACCCAGAAGCTGACGCTCGACAACAACATCACCTTGGTCCGCGCCATTTTGACGAATGATCGAAAAGCCAAGGTGATTGTCCTCAGTGAATTGCCGGAAGACGAAGCCATGAGCCCCTTTCGCGACCTACCGGTCTTGGGCTACCTGCAAAAGCCGTATCAGCTGAACCGGGTCCGGGCGTTGTGCAAACGCTTCTCCATCTCGCCGGATGCGCCGTAGCCAGCCACCGCATAAAAAAACCTTCTCCTGTAACAGGAGAAGGTTTTTTTGTGGTGCCAGAAAGCCATGCACCCACTCCCGCTCGCCCATTAGCGAGCGCTATGCGTTCGCACGGATTTCCAGCACGTCGCCGTCTTGGACAATATAGGTTTTGCCCTCTAGGCGCAAAACTCCCGCCTCCCGGCAAGCCGCATGGGTTTTCTTTGCAATCAACGTTTCAGAAGGCACCGTCTCTGCACGGATGAACCCACGCGCCAGATCCGTATGGATCTTCCCGGCCGCCGTCACCGCCGTATCCCCGCAGCGAATCGTCCATGCACGCACTTCATCCTCTCCAACCGTAAAAAAACTGATGAGGTTCAGGATGCGGTAGGCCGCTTGAATCAGGCGAATCCGAGCCGGCTCTCTCAAGCCGTAGTCTGCCAGAAAACCCGCCTGATCCTCCGCCGAGAGAGAAGCGATTTCCGCTTCCAGCGGCGCACAAAAGGCCAGCATCTCCAGTCCGCGGGCCTCGCAAGCCGCCTGAAGGGCTCTGCATTCCGCTCCCGTAGGGTCGGCATCCGATGTGTTGGCAACCACCAGCACACGTTTTTGCGAAAGGAAGCAGAAGCTACTGATCCATTTCTGTTCATCCTGCGTCAATTCGAGGTCCCGCAATGCACGCCCCTCATCAATTTCCATTTTGCATTTCTGTAGCACGGCCAATTCCAAAAGCCCCTGTTTCAGCCCCCGCTTGACCTCCTGTTCAATTTTCTCCATCCGGCGCTCGATCTTTTCCAGATCCGCCATGGCTAGGTCCAGCAGAACGGAATCCATCTGCCCTTCCGGATCCAATGGACGGCCCATGCCATCCATCTCGCCGAATGCCTGCACCACTAGGGCAAACGCATCCGCCTCTCCCAAAAACGCATTCAGGGCGGCAAAGCCGCTCCCTTCGGCATTGGCGGGCAGTGCCACATCCACAAAAGTGATTTCCGCCGGAATATATTTTTTGGGCTGGAACAAATCACGAAGCACCGCCAGGCGGGCATCCGGCACTTTCACCGTTCCCAGGCGGTGGGCGCCCTTGCCTGCAAAATGCGGCCCTTCCGGTGTTTGAATCAACGCATCAAACACCGCGGTTTTGCCCGCACCCCGGGCCCCAATGAGATAAAGAAGTCATGCCGCCATATCCACCTTTTCACAAAATAAACAGCGGTGTGTTTGGCACCGAATTAGAAGCACCGCCAGCGATATGTAGTAAAACATAACCGCGTAACGCTTGCAACTGCTTCCCCTTTTCTCCCGCCTCCCTTGCCCCCCGGTGCGGCGTTGTAGTTGCCCCTCTCTTCGTTCGCAGGATGGGAGAGCATCCTTCCCTCACATCTTTGGTGTCCACGCACGTCTGTGCGCTGCCGCTCACATGGCGGCGGCCGCCACCTTGCGGGTAAAACGTTTCTCCCTCCCCTCTATTTTCTCCTTTTGCTTTCGTTCCGGCTGCTGTACGATTTCAACTGGTACAAGCGCCAAGGAGAACCCATGGAAAATTTGCGAAGACTTCGAAGCTTCGCCGTTGCCGCCTTCGCCGCCGTGCGATACTCGGCGGCCTTTGCGGCGGGCTCTTCCCGAACCGAAAAGCTCGCCGCCGTTGATCTCGCTCAGTATGCCGACATCTTCGAAAACGAGGTTTTCGACCTTCAGGACTTGGCGGAGGGCGCGGAAATCCAGCGCCGTTTTTTCAACCGCATCACGCCTCCGGG
>JAISGX010000062.1 GCA_031262805.1 Verrucomicrobiota bacterium
AGGCAGGAGCATGGGCCTTTCCAGCAGGGTATAAAACCGGCACCCCCGGTTCACGCTCACCACGGTTTCCCCGGCTTTGTTGGTGCGGGTCTGCATGTCCAGTGTGCACTGTGCCGGACCGGGGCAGGAGCCGCCGGCCGCCTGCGGACAGGTTTCGGAAATGAACAACGGGGGATCTCGGTGCACCGGCCAGACAAAGGGAGCAGCAGATGCCAAGACCAGGCGCCGGATGTTCTCCAGCGTATCTTCCGGGGAGAGCGTGAAGCGCCGCACTCCCGCCTCCCATCCCTCCGCCATGGCCTCGGTGTTCAAGGTATACAGCGGCCAATCCGCGCTCCATTGGATGCCGCCATTCCGGGGCAGAAAGTCCAGCGCAGAGAGATTGGCGGCTTCCCACAGCATTTGGCCCCGGTCCAGAAAGTGCCGGATTTGGGCCTTTAGCGCTTCGCGGTTCCATGAACGGGTGATGACGGGCAAGGCCAGCCGGAAGTCGATGGCATCGGGGAGGAGATGCTGCAGGGCTTCTATGGCCTCCACGGAGGCGCGCCCCAGTTCCACAATCACCTCCGTCACCCGGGGGATGCGGCCATCCGGGAAAGCGTCGAGCAGGACATCCGGCTGGTCGGTTTTCAGCAAGAAGGCCGCCGCTGGAGATTTCTGGCGGGCCTCGGGTGCGGCCGACTTCAGATGGGAAAGAATCCCGGCTGTTTTTGCCTCACGGGCGCTCTGTAGGCGGGCGGTCAGTTGATCCATCAGATCCCGCCGGAGGGCGTTGAGCTTGGAGACGGGGATAAAGAAGTCCGGGCAATCCAGGCAAAGCGAGCAAAGTGTGAACGGTGTATCGCCCAGTTTGGAAAAAGCCGTTTCTACGGCCTGCTCCACGGCCTGCGGCCGGTGTGCTTTTTCAAAAGGGCCGAAGAGGGTCGCGTTCGCCTCCAGGGAAAAACCGTCCGCTTTAGCCGTTGCCTTGGCCTGCAGATCGGTTTGCGACAGGCGAAGGACCACCTGAAGGGGGAAGCGGCGGCGGAGGTCGCACGGATTCGGCAGATCGAATCGATAGCGCCGTTTGACGGCTTGGGAGGAGGCGAGGAACAGGGGCGTTCCTTTTGCAAGGAAGGGGGCCTGGGGCGGAAGGGGGACTTCGATCAAGCTATCCGCCGGAGCTTCAAACACCCGGCGGCCGGTGTGTAGCGTGATGGCCTCCACCGCAAAGCCAAAAGGCCGCGCTTCGCCGGGAAGGTCAATCTGGATGCCGTCGTGCACTTCCAGGGGCAGATGGGTCCGGAACTGCAGATAATCCCGCGTGGCGTGCTCAACACGGCCCAACGGAGTGCCGCGGTGGCCGGTGATGTTTGGATCAACCACCCCGGGCTGGCGCCGATTTTTCAGATAGAGCGGGGTCCAGGGGCGGGAGAAGATGGTTTGCAGATCGCGGGCGGCCTCTTCCTGTTCACCGGGCTGGAAGCTTCTGTCGAGCAGTTTGCGGTGATAATTTACGGCGGCGGCCACATACAACGGGGATTTTTTTCGGCCTTCGATCTTGAGGGAGGCCACACTGGCCGCCGCCAGCTCAGGGATGGAGGCGCCGTTGGCCAGGTCCTTCATGGAAAACACCATCCCTCCTGCAGCGGGCGCTCCGGTTTTCCACCGTGTGGAAACTTTTTTTCCATCGTGTGGAAAATCCGGCGGTTTATTTTCCATCGCGTGGAAAACCATCCGGCAGGGATAGGCGCATGCGCCACGGTTGCCGGAGCGTTGCCGTAGCAGAGCGGAATACAGGCAGAGGCCGGAATAGGAATAGCAGAGGGCCCCATGGAGGAAGATCTCGATTTCCACCGGGGCCTTTCGGGCGATGGAGCGGATTTCATCCAGCGTCAATTCGCGCGCCAGGGTGACGCGGCGGAAGCCCAGCCGTGCGGCGGCCTGCACGCCTTCGAGATTATGCAGGGCGAGCTGGGTGGAGGCGTGCAGCTTCAGGGAGGGAAAATGGCGGCGGACCAGCCGGGCCACGCCGAGGTCCTGCACAATCACGGCATCGACGCCGCAGGCCTCGCACAAGGCCAGGGCGCGGACGACCTCCGGCAGCTCCTCCTCCCGGATCAAGGTGTTGAGCGTCACATAAACGCGCTTTGGGCGCGCACGGGAATGGGCGTAGGTGGTGATCTCCTCCAACTCTCGGCTGGAAAGATTGACGGCTTCCGCACGTGCGGAAAAACGGGGCAGGCCGGTATAGACGGCATCGGCGCCGAAGGCGAAGGCGGCATACGCCGCGGCTCGTTCCCCGGCGGGCGCCAAGAGTTCCACGCGTCCGGCGGGTGCTGGCTTATTCGGCATCACGGCGGATGGCGTCCAGATCGGCATGGATTTGTGTAATGGCTTCCTGCGGCGAGGAAAAGCAATGGTAGCCCCGTACCCGGCGGAGGAAGGCCATCTCCAGCATCCGGTCGTACAGGTCGCCCGAGAAATCCAGCAGGTGGGCCTCCACGGCCGTGCCGAAGAGGGCCTGGCGGGCATCGGCGGGATCCGGGATGAATGCGCCGGCGGCATAGGAAATGCCATCCACTTCCATGCGGGCGGCATAGACGCCGGGAGCCGGGCGGATGGGCAGATCGGGGAAAAGGTTCGCGGTGGGGATGCCGAGGGTCCGGCCGTATTCCCGGCCATGGCCCACGGCGCCCGTCATGGAAAAGGCTCGGCCGAGCATGGCGGCGGCGGCCTCCATGTCTCCTTCCACAATGGCCGTGCGGATGCGCGTGCTGGAAATGGTTTGCCCCCGCCATTGCACATGCGGGACGATGCGGGCCGAGAGAGAGAGCGGTTCCGCCAGAGTCGGCAGGGTGTCGTGGTTTCCCTCCCGGTTTTTCCCAAAGGTGAAATTCTCGCCCACCACGATTTCCCGGAGGTTCGGGAAGCGGGTTTTGAGTTCGCCCAAGAAAACACCGGGCGGATAGGCGGCCAGCTCCGCCGTGAACGGAAGAAGATGAATGTCGTCCACTCCGGTTTCCAGCATCCACCGCCGGTTCTGCTCCGCCGTGGCGAGCAGGAAGGGGGCGTGGGCGGGATTCAACACCCGGGCCACATGGGGGGTGAAGGTCAGGCAGGCCGCAGTGCCTCCATGGAAACGAGCGGTTTCCACGGCGGTGCGCAGGATTTTCTGGTGTCCGCAGTGGACGCCATCGAATTGACCGATGGCCAGAATGAGGGGACGGAGATTATTCATGGAGGGGAGGGAGCATATCCGATGCCCCGGCGCTTGGCAATAAAGCGGAGGGGAAGCTCGGCAATTGCCGCCCTAGGGCATGTAGGGCGCTCCGGACGGGCGGAGACAGGCGGCCTGGAAGCAGGCAAAGGGGTTGAATGCCCAGGATCAGGATGCGAGGGATGTCTTGCGAGAGAAATGCGACCAGTTGGGCCAGGGAAGGGGCATGGGTGCCGAAGTCCCGTTCCCGAAGGCCATCGGGCGAGAGGCGGCGGAGGGCCCCTGGAGGCAGGCCCATATCGGCGGCATCCAGCAACACCAGCAGCTCCGGGCGAAGGCGGCGGATGAGGGAGGTGAAATTTTCCGGCGCGGCGCCGGCATTGATGGGGAGCCAATCGGGGTGGCGGAAGGCGCGGGAAAAGACGGGCCCCAGGGCGTCATCGCCATGGCGCGGATTTCCAATGCCAAGCAGGAGGTTCATGAAGGCGGAAAAACGGCACAAAAAAGCCGCCGCAGGGGGCGCGGCGGCCGGGCACCGGACGGGCTTAGCCGACGGTGATCGCGCTCACGGGGCAGGAGTCCGCGGCTTCCTGGGTGGCGTCTTCGGCATCGGCGGGGACTTCGTCCACCTTGACTTTGGCCAGGCCATCGTCGCCTATTTCAAAAACGGCGGGATCGATATCCGGGCAAAGAGAGCAACCGGTGCAAATGGATTGGTCAACAGAAGCTTTCATTATGTGTGTATCCTTTCGGGTTGGGGTTATAGTTGTCAGGCGGCGGCCGGGTTCACCAGTTTTCGCCGAGCAGTTCAAAATAGGCCATGGGATGGCGGCAGGCCGGGCAGATTTTCGGGGCTTCCGTGGCTTCGTGGATGTAGCCGCAGTTGAGGCAGCGCCAGATCATCACGCCGTCGCGCTTGAAGACACGACCTTCGGAAAGATTTGTCCAGAGGTCGTTGTAGCGCTTTTCGTGCTGTTTTTCGGCCACGCAGACGCGTTCCCAGAGCACGGCAATCTCTTCAAAGCCTTCTTCGCGGGCGATGCGGGCATTTTCCGGATAGAGCCCGCCCCATTCCTCGTGTTCGCCGTCGGCGGCTTCGCGCAGGTTGGCGAGGGTGTCGCCGATCACACCGGCGGGGTACATGCCGTCCACGCCCAGTTTGCCGCCTTCAAGGTAACTGAAGAAGCGTTTGGCGTGGGCCAGTTCCTGCTGGGCGGTTTCATCAAAAATATTGGCGATTTGGACATACCCTTCCTTGCGGGCCACCCCGGCGAAAATGGAATAACGGGTGCGGGCCTGCGATTCACCGGCAAAAGAGGCCAACAAGTTCTTTTCCGTACGGGATCCTTTGATGCTTTTCATTCTACTCTCTCTCCTCAACGACGTGATGCGGCTGTGCGATTGTTCGCCTTTTGTTTATTTGCGGTCAGTATCTTCGGGAAGGGGGGGCGGTGTCAAGGGCGGAACGGGGCCTTCTTTGAAGACGCCCATGGAGCGGTATTTGGCATATCGTTGCTCCATGAGCTGTTGCGCGGAAAATGAGGATAATTCATCCAACTGGCGGCGGATGGCTTCGTGGACTCGCATGGCGGCCTCCTTGGGGGAGGAATGGGCGCCGCCCAGCGGCTCGGGAATGATTTCATCCGCAATCTGCAACTCGAGCAGGTCGGGGGCGGTCAGCTTCAGGGCCGCCGCCGCTTCGTCGGCATGGGCGCGGTCCTTCCAAAGGATGGCGGCGCATCCCTCGGGGGAAATGACGGAGTAGTAGGCATATTCCATGATCAACAGCCGGTTGGCCACGCCGATGCCGAGGGCGCCGCCGGAGCCGCCTTCGCCGATGACCACCGAAACGATGGGCACCGGCAAGCGGAACATTTCGCGCAGATTAACGGCAATGGCTTCCGCGACATGGCGTTGTTCGCCCTCGATGCCGGGGAAGGCGCCGGAGGTGTCGATGAACGTCACGATCGGGATGTTGAATTTGGCGGCTAGGCGCATCAGACGCAACGCCTTTCGGTAGCCCTCCGGAAAGGGGCATCCAAAGTTGCAGGCTAGGTTGCTTTTGGTGTCGCGCCCCTTCTGGGTGCCAATCACCATCACGCGGCGGCCGTCGATCCAGCCAAGGCCGCCCACAATGGCTTGATCGTCCGCGAGCAACCGGTCGCCATGGAGTTCCGAAAAGCCGGTGACAAATTCCGAAATGTAGTCCCGAGTGTAGGGGCGGCGGGGGTGCCGCGCCACCATGACCTTCTGCCAGGGGGAGAGGTTGGCATACAGCTCCCGGCGGGCGTCAGCCAGTTTGGCCTCCAGCAGCGCCATTTCCTGGGAGGTGTCGATGTCCTGTTGCTTGGAAAATTTCTGCAGTTCATCCAGTTTGTGCTGCACATCCAACAGGGGTTTTTCAAAAGGGAGAATATAAGCGGTCACGTGCGGGCCTTGATTATTCGGTGATGGTGACAACCGTCCCCTTGGGGAGGATGCTGTAGAGTTCTTCAATTTCGTCGTTCAAGAGGCGGATGCATCCGGCGCTGGTCTGTCGGCCGATGGAATCCGGCTCCCATGTTCCGTGCAGGCCGTAGCCGGGCAAGTCCAGCGCCAGCCAATGGGTTCCCAGCAGGTTTTCCGGATCTCCGTAGGGGATGGGCCGTTCGCCGGGCTTGTGCCATGTGGGCTGGGCGATTTTTTCGGTGATTTTGTATACGCCGACCGGCGTTTTCGCATTCTCCCCGGTGCTGACGCGATATCTCTTGAAGAAACGTCCGTCCAATGTCAAGAGCAGGTCGTTGCGGGATTTGCTGACCTGCACGGCAAACCGATGCTGGTTTCCGTCGAGCAGGCGGAGGCTTTGCCCCACACGGATGGTGGCGCCCTGGATGTGGTTGGCCTTGGCAATCAACGCCACAGGCGTGTTGAAGGTGGCGGCCAGTTTGCCAAGGTAGTCACCAGATTGGACCACATAGTCCACTTTTTCCGGCATGGGGCGCTGGGAGGCCAGCAAGGGCATGGCCAACTCGCTCAGGAAGGCCTCCGTGGCTTTGTCGTCGGCTCGGACGGCCAATGCCTCCAAGCCGATTTCGCGGGCGGCCTGATAATCTCCGGCTTGCAGGCGTTCCCGGGCCCGGGCAAGCAAGGCCTCTGCATCGTCGCCGGAAGGCGCGGGAAGGGGTTCGGCAACCGGGCCGGGTGGAGGGAGAACGGGGGCGGGAGCGGGAGCCGCAGGTTGTGGGGCTGCCTGCTCTATGGGGGGGGGGGGCTCCGGTACGGGGCTCTCGGGCATTTCCGGCAGATCGACGAAAGGCGGATCCGCCTCCACCGGTGCGGCGGGGAATTCCACGGGAGCGGCCTGTTCCACATCCCGATTCTGGTGCCAGTTGTAGATACCGAAAATGGCCGCCAGAACCAGCGCCGCCAGTAGCACAATCATCATCATCATGCATCCGGCGCGGGATTTTTCGCGTTTCATCAGATAGATATCGGGGGCGGAGTTCGGTTGCATAGACAGTCCGGTGGGGGGTTAAATCAACGTATGGAGGTCGCGGAGGACCAGCCCCATGTCGGGGTAACGATCTTCCGGGTTTTTCGCGATGCATTTCATGATGAGGTTGGCCAGCGCCATCGGAATGTTCGGATTGTACTGGCGGATGGGGGTGGGGGGGACTTTGGGGTCGATCTGGGCCGCCCGGACCTGCTCGATTTTCTCGCCCTCGTACGGCTTGTGGAAGGTGAGCATTTCGTAGCAACAGATGCCGAAGGCATAGATGTCGGCCCGGTCGTCCGCCGTTTTGTTCATCAACGTTTCCGGTGGCACATATGCTGTGGTGCCGGAAACCGTGGACAATTTTTTGAAAAACCGTTTGCGGGGAAGGGCTAGGTCGAAATCAATCAGCACCAGTTGGCCGTTGGGGCGGATCAGGATGTTCTCGGGTTTGATGTCCAGATGCAGGAACCCATGGGTATGGACGTAGTGGACCACCACCGCCAGCTGGCGAATGAAAATCATGACATTGTCCGTCAACAAGGCGTCGCGGTAGAGAATCAGGTCGCGAAGCGTGCGCGATTCGACATACTGCAACACCATATAGGGCGTCTTCCCTTCGCGCCCCGTCTTGATGAAGGGAACGATGTTCGGATGCGGCTTGGGCGTCTGCAGGCGCGCGAGCACCTCGCCGCCATGGAAAAACCGGGACCGGTTTTTGCGGTCCTTGGCCCCCACGGCATCCAGTACGCGGATGACATACCGGTTCTGCTGGGCATCGATGGCGACATAAAGCTTCGTCATCCCACCGCCCGACATGGAGCGGGTAATCGAATAACCTGCAAATTCCTGATTCATGCCTTCCTTTTACTCTTCCGGGGGGCCTCTTGGCAATCCTTAGTCATGCGTGCCGGGAGGCGGGTTTCAGGTTGTCTTTCTGAGAAAGACGGCCGTTTCAACGCATTCCGCCGAGCGATTCGCAATATACCACTTCCCTGCGGATGATGCGATTTTTCTCCGAAAGGAGTTCCTCGTACTATTTTGAGGGAGAAAGCAGACGCCGGGCGGCGGCCATACGTAGAGGATGGGGCGCTCTCTCACACGATTATTTGCCCTTTATGGGGATGCGTTTTGCCGGAAACTGTATTATAGTGACTCACTATGAATACATTGGTTTCAGCGGTCATGATGGCATGGATTTTCGGCATGGTCTTTTATTTCACGAAGGACATGTAGGCGGCGGTGGAGCCTTCGGTTGCCAAAGTCATTACCGCTCTTTCGCTGGATAAGGAATTTGAGTATTCCATTCCACCGGACTGGCGCGGGCGCCTCCACATCGGCAGTGTGGTTCGTGTGCCGTTCGGCCACCGCCGGGTGCAAGGCTTTGTGACGGGGTTGGCGGATGCCGCCACCTTTCCGAATCTGAAGCCGATTGAATCTGTCTCGGCGGATGTCCCCTTGTTTGATGCCACGATGCTCCGACTGGCGCGCTGGATGGCGGAATATTATGTGGCGCCTTTTGAGAGTGCGATTGCGGCTATCCTGCCCGCCGCCGTCCGCCGGGAGGGGGCCCGCTTCAAGGAGCAATGGATGGTGACGCGCATCCCCGCTACTCGGCCTTCTCCGGAGGAAGAGGCCGCCTTGACCCGGAGAAGCCCTCGGCAGGCCCAGGCGTGGGAGGTGGTGAAGCAGCGCCACCGAGTGGCGGCCTCCGTGTTGGAGGAAGAGACGGGAGTTTCCCTGGCCGGGTTGCGCCGCTTGGCCAAACGGGGATGGATTACCCTGGAAAAGGGGGTGATCCGGCGGGACCCCGGCGCCCGGATGACCATTCTGCCCACAACAGCGCCGCCTTTGATGGAGCAGCAGCGGCAGGCGCTGGAGGTGGTTCGCTCGGAGATGGCGGCCCGAAAGCCGGGAGTGGTGCTGTTGCACGGCGTGACGGGCAGCGGCAAAACGGAGGTATATTTGGCGGCCATCGAGTCCGCTTTGGCCGCGGGAAAGGGAGCGATTGCGCTGGTGCCGGAAATTGCCCTGACGCCGCAGACGATGGAGCGTTTTCGCGGGCGCTTTGGCGATACGGTGGCGGTGCTGCATAGCCATTTGTCCGATGGAGAGCGCCATGATGAGTGGCGGCGGATTGCCTCTGGGCAGGCGCGGGTGGTGGTGGGCGCCCGCAGTGCCCTCTTTGCGCCGGTCCGCCCTTTGGGCCTGCTGGTGGTGGATGAGGAGCATGAACCGGCCTATAAGCAGGAGGAGGCGCCCCGCTACAATGCGCGGGATGTGGCGGTGATGCGCGGCCACCTGGAAGGGTGTGCGGTGGTGTTGGGCAGCGCCACGCCTGCGTTGGAATCCTACCGGAATGCCAAGGAGGGCAAGTACCGCTTGGTTCGGATGAGCAAGCGCGTGGACCGGTGCGTCATGCCGGCCGTGCGGGTGGTGGACATGCGAGTGGAGGCGGAAAAGGCGGGGGCGGTCCATTTGCTCTCGCAGGACTTGGTGGAGGCCATCCGCTCCCGAATGGCGCGTGGAGAGCAGACCATGTTGTTTTTGAACCGCCGGGGATATGCCACGACGGTGATGTGTCCTCTGTGTGGGAAGGTGGAGACCTGTGGAAATTGCAGCGTCAATATGACCTATCACCGGCAGAACGAGTGGATGGTGTGCCATGTCTGCGGTGAAATCCGGGAGGTGCCGACACATTGCACGAATCCCGACTGTCAGGGGCTCGCGATCAAAATGACGGGCGTGGGCACCCAGCGGGTGGAAGCCGCCGTGCGGAAGATTTTCCCGAAGGCGCGCATCGAACGGATGGATGCGGATACCACGGGCGCCAAAAATGCCCATGCCCATATTCTGGGGCGTTTCCGGCGCGGGGACATCGACATCCTGATCGGCACGCAGATGATTGCCAAGGGATTGGATTTTCCGAACGTGACGCTGGTGGGGGTCATTTTTGCCGACCTGAGCCTCCAGATGCCGGATTTCCGGGCGGCTGAGCGCACCTTCCAGCTACTGACGCAGGTGGCGGGCCGTTCCGGCCGCGGGGATGTGCCCGGCGAGGTGTATTTTCAGACCTACACGCCGTTTCATCCGGCCGTGCAATCCGCCCGAAATGCGGACTATGACACCTTTTATGATCAGGAGATCGAAATGCGGCGCATCCTGCGTTTTCCGCCGTTCAGCCGCCTGACCACCGTGCTCTTCCGGGGAAAAGCGGAACAGGAGGTGGATGCCTGTGCCAAGGCGTTCACCGCACACCTCAAACCGCAATTGTCGGCCGCCGTCGTGATCAAAGGGCCGGCCCCGGCGCCGCTGGCCAAGGCCAAGGGATACCACCGGGCCCAACTGGTGCTCTCGGCACCGACGGCAAGGGAATATGTGCCCCTGCTCCGCCAGGCGGTGAAAACATTCAATCCACCCAAAGGAGTCCAGGTGGTCTTGAATGTGGATGCGTTGTCTCTGCTGTGACGTTTGTGCCCATGCGGGGCGGCATGCGGGTTTTCCTTCCTGCAAGAAGCCGTGGCGGAGTTGTCTGCGGCATTTGATCCGGCCCGCCTTGGAGATCGTCCGGGTGCGGAATGTGCCCCCGCGGTCGGACAGGGCCATTTCTTCCGGTTGGGAAGAATTATTACGTTTTTTCTTTTTCGTAATACGCTGCGATGGAGCGACCGGCCAGGTAGCCGGAGGCGGCGGCCCATTGCAGGTTGTAGCCGCCGCTCGGGCCGTCGAGGTCCAGGATTTCCCCAGCGAAATACAGTCTGGGACACAATCGGCTTTCTAGGGTGTCCGGGCGAACATTCTTCAAGGAGACACCGCCGGAGGTGACCATGCTTTCTGCGAACGCCCCGGTCCGCCGGATACTCAGGGGCAGGGCGTTCAGATGGAGGGAAAGAGCGTGCTGCTGCGGCGCGCTCAGGCGGGAAAAGGTTTGCTCTGCCGGGAGGTGGGAGAGGTCCAGAAGAGTGTCGGCCAATGCGCGGGGAAGTTGTCGGGAAAGCCAAGCGCCTATGCGTTGGGTTCCATGGGAACGGCGGAGGGCCTGGAAATCCGGGAGTTCCGGCAGCACGGACAGGCGAATGCGCACGGGCTGTTCTGTTTGTAGCTTGCGGGCGACCCGGCCAGAAAAATTGAGGACGGCTGGCCCGGAAAGGCCGTGGTGGGTGAACAGGATTTCACCGCACACGCCCGGGGGCTGGCGGTTGCCGTCAAAGGTTAAGCCTGCATTCCGGATGGAAAGGCCGCTGAGGGCGGCTGGCCACGTTTCCACGGTATGCAGGGCGCTCAGAGCTGGAACAGGGGGGACCAGCTCATGTCCGAGGGCTTGGGCCAGACGGAATCCGGAGCCGTCCGATCCCAGGGAGGGGGCGGATCGGCCCCCTGCGGATAAAAGCACGGTATGCCAGGGCATGGCATCCACCTGCCAGGGGGCTTCGGGCTGTTCCGGCGGCAACAGGGAGTGAACGGCATGCTCCGGCATCCAGTCCACGCCGCCGTCCCGGCAGGCCTTCACCAGCGCATCCCGGACATAGGCGGCGGATTCGAAGGCGGGATAAATGCGGCCGGAGGCATCTATGAAGGAGTCCACCCCCAGTTTTTTCAGAAGCGCCCGCCAGGCCTTCGGCGGCAAGGCACGGAAGGCCGGAAGGGTGAAGCGCCCCTGTTTGCCGAACGCGGCGGCGAATTCCTCTTCGGTGGCGGCATGGCTGATGTTGCCTCGGCCGCCGCCGGTGGCGGCCAGCTTCACACCGGCTTTTGGGAGGCGGTCCGCCAGAGCAATCCGGACACCTGGAGCGTGGCGGGCCAACGTGAGGGCGGCAACCAATCCGGCCGGACCCGCGCCGATGATGAGAACTGAAGGTTTCATGCCGGGTGCGTCGGGAACGGGGATTTATTTTGAAACCGGCATCCAGCGGTGGAGGATGATATCCAGGGTGCCGTTCGCCTGCCAGTCGGCCAGGGCTTGGTTGGCGGATTCCCGCAACATCACGCTGCCCCGGCGGAAGGCCCAGGCCAGCTCTTCGCGTGCAAAAAGCGTGGGGGCAATGGCTAGGCGCGGTTCATATCGAAGTGTGGCCCACCAGGCATAGGGGGCGTCGTAGATAAACAAATCGATTTCATCATTCAGGAGGGCCTGAACGGCATCCGCTTGTTTGGTGAAAACCATGTGGGCAGCACGGGTGAAATAACGCACGGCATATTCCTCGCCGGTGGAATGAGCGAGGACACCCACCCGGTTGGTTGTCGCCTGAACCTTGATGGCCGTGTTGTAGTGTGCGGCTTCTTCCGCACGCAGCAGGGCGGTTTGCCCGGCCACGAGATACGGATTGGCGAAGTCCAGTTTGGTTCGCCTCTCTTCGGTGATGGCAAAGCCGGCCATGATCAAATCCACATCTCCATTCAACAGCGCACGTTCCAGCCGATTCTCCGGATAGGGGAGAAATTCCGGCCGCATGCCCAACCGGGCCGCTAGGTGGATGCCCAATTCAATTTCGACGCCGTCCCAATATCCCTGCTCCCGGAAGGAGAAGGGAGGGGCGTTTTCCAGCGTACCAATCCGCAAAGCGGGGCGGGGGTCCTGCTCCCTCGGCGTGGCACAGCCGGATAAGACCCAAACGCCTGTACCGGCGAAGGCCATTCCCATGAACAACCATCGAAAAAAATGCCGCATGTCCTGCCGTTCCGGTCGGGAGGGGGGGTCAGCCCTTTTTCGGCAGGTATTCTTTTTCCAACGCGTCGTAGCGGTTGCTGACCATTCGAACGAGGGCGCGCTTTTCGTTATAGGACCCCGGGAAGAAGGAGCCTTTGAACCCGGCCAGAATGATATTGCGTAGCCGTGCGGGCGTAATGGGCAGATGGGCGCAGACCAGTTTCAATTCATCGGTGACGGTGGTGCGGGAGACCAGCCGGTTGTCGGTGCAGATGGACACCGAGAGGTTGGCTTCCAGCATTTTCCGAAGGGGATGTTCCGCCGCCGTGGGGATGGAAGGGAGAGTTTGCAAGTTGCTGGTGGGGCAGACTTCCATGGTGATGCGCCGCGATGCAATGTAGTCCACCAAGCATTTGACGTAATAGTCGGGGTCCTTGATGGAGGGGTCTTTGATGCGTTCGGCGGCAAACAGGAAGGTGCCGTGGCCGATCCGGTCGGCATGACATTCCGTGATGGCCTGGAAGATGGATTCCGGTCCATAGGCTTCTCCTGCGTGCACGGTTTTTTTGATGAAATGGGTGTGGGCGTATTGATAGGCTTTTTTATGGTCGATGGCGGGAAAACCGGCTTCCGCGCCGGCGAGGTCGAAGCCCACGACGGGGATGCCTTTTTGATGGGCCAGGATGGCGGCGGAACGGGCCATTTCCAAGGAGGCGGTGGAAAAAACTTCCTTGGCGGGCGCATGCGGCAGTACATCGAAGAGCTGGGCATAATAGGTGGAGGAATAGCGGGTGAAAAAGCGCATGGCGCAGGTGATGATGCCATAGTGGAAGGGGATGTCGCGGCCTTGAACCACGGCTTCGGCGGCATTGAATTCCTTCTGCGCGGCCGCCAGTCCGCGGTTGACGCTTTCCACCACTTCTTCGACGCTGAAGCCGGGCCGGATATGCAACTGGGGAGCATAGCGGACCTCGATGTAGCGGACATTTTCCGCAATGTTGTCCATGGCGAGCTCATAGGCGGCGCGTTCCAAGTTTTCGGGCGTCTGGAGCACGGAACAGGTCAGAGCGAAGCCGCGGAGATAATCCGGCAGATCTTTGTATTTTTCTTTAAAAACAAGTTCCTTCAGGCCTTCTTCTGTTTCAGAGGGCAGTTCGATGTGGGCGGCTTTGCCCAGTTCAAGCAAGGTGGAGACCCGCAGGGAACCGTCCAAATGCAGATGCAGATCGGTTTTGGGAATTTTCTCCAGAAATTCATGCGTGATGGATTGGGTCATGACGAAACCTCCTGCTGTTGACGAACCGTACTGTATACATTTCCACTCATTTTATCCCAAGTCCGGGGCCGGTGCAACGGCGTTTCACCTTTGCAGAAAAAACCTTTTACCGCGTGGATGGGGGAAGAAGTCCGGGGTTGGCAGTTGTCATTTTGATCCGGCGGTGGCAGGATATCGGCATTATGTCGCAAAAACGAACACATGAGATTGCCTGTCCCTTTTGCGGGCACGAACAGGAAGTGGAATTGTACGATTCCATTGTGGTGGATGAGGAACCCGAACTGCGGGTGGCCTTGCTGTCTAACCGCCTCAACCGGGTGGAATGCGAAATGTGCCGGAAGAATTTCCGCGTGGATAAACCGTTGGTTTATCATGACCGGGAGCAGGAGCTTTTCATTCATTTCGATCCATTGATCGGCGGGCGGACGCTGGAGCAGGCGGAAGAGTCCTTTGCGACGGCCATGTCCGCTCTGCGGGACCTGCTGCCGGAGGGGGTGGAACCCCCGGAAACCCATTTGGTGGTGGAATGGACGGAGCTGATCGAGCTGGTGTTCCTGCTGGAGGAAGGGTTGGATCCGCGGTTGGTGGAGCATATCAAGTATATGATGTTCCAGCAGAATCCCGACCGGCTGGACGCCCGGGCCAAGGGCCTTCTGTTTGATGCTCAGGATTCCACGGATGAACAACTTTGCTTTGTGGTGCAGGATCGCAAGACCCGGAAGTTGGAGGCTGTCCTTAACTTCAGCCGGGCGGATTACGAGGCCTTGGTGAATGTGTTTGATTCGGGCGACCAACTGGCTCTTTTGAAGGAGCAGTTCCCCGGCCCCTATCTCAATGGACGGTTGAAATATCTTCAGGATCAGGTCATGGCCGATGATGAGGCGGCGGATGCCGGTGTATTCTCGGAGGTCCCGCCGCCTTTATGAAGGAATCCCTCGGCGATAGACAAAAACGAGCGCGCCAAATCCTTCGCCGTCTGCGGAAGGCCTATCCCGACGCCGGTTGCGAATTGGATTGGCACACGCCGTTGCAATTGACCGTGGCGACCATCCTATCCGCCCAATGTACGGATCGGCGAGTGAATCTCGTCACGCCGGCCTTGTTCAAGAAATACCGGACGGCCCGCGACTGGGCGGCCACCCCCCGGGAGACGCTGGAAGAGGAAATCCGCTCCACGGGGTTTTTTCGGAATAAGGCCAAGAACATCCAGGCATTGATGACCCGGCTGGAGGAGGAGTTCAATGGAACCCTGCCATCCGATTTTGATGTGCTACTTTCGCTGCCCGGAATCGGCCGCAAGACGGCGAATTTGCTGGCGGCCACCTTGTTTGACCAGCCGGGGTTGATTGTGGATACCCATTTCATCCGGTTGTCCAACCGGCTGGGATTCGTGGCGAATCTAACGGATGCTGTCAAAATCGAGTTTAGCCTTCAGAAGATTGTGCCCCGGCGGGATTGGACGGATTGGTCGCATGGGATGGTCATCCATGGCCGACGGTGTTGCTATGCCTGGAAACCCAATTGCGAGGGATGTCCCATCCGGCCGCTGTGCCCTTCCGCATTTACAGCGGGATGGTCCAAAGCCGCCTGCGCCAAACCATCGCCGTACGCTTCCGCCCCATCGAAGGGCCATGCGAAAACGACCGCCCGTGCGGCCTGCTCTCGAACATCCAAATCAGCCTGATGGAAAACAAAAACGTCATTCGGTTTGCCTTCACGGTGGGCGGTTTCACCATGATGAGCCGGTTTCTGGGCATGATCCGGGACATCCTGACGGCGGGCGTGTTCGGAACGTCCTTGGCGATGTCGTCGTTTGTCGTGGCATTCCGTATTCCCAATTTATTTCGGGCGTTGTTCGGAGAAGGGGCGCTCTCGTCGGCGTTTGTGCCGGTGTTTATGGATTCCCGCCGAAACGATGGGGAGGCGGCAGCCTGGCGGTTGGCCCGTCGCGTGGTCACGTTGGTGGGCTGGGTGTTGCTCGGGATTGTGCTGGCCGGCGTGGTGGGCATGGGCTGGGCCATGCATTGGCCGGGCCTGAATGAAAAATGGGCGGCGGTGTTGCCGTTGGCCCGCATTATGCTCCCCTATGTGTTTTTCATCTGCATGGCGGCATTGGCCATGGCGGTGCTCAACTCCTACCGGTTGTTCTCCGTGTCTGCGTTCACGCCCGCCCTGCTCAACATCACGTGGATCCTTTCCGTCCTTTTCCTGCTTCCGCTGGTAAAGGGCTCGTCCCGGCAGATTGTGGTGCTGGCCTGGACGGTGTTTGCGGCCGGCGTGGTGCAGCTGGTCTACCAGCTTCCCGCCCTGTGGCGCGTGGGATGGCGTCCGGGGGTGGATACGGATTGGCGGGACCCCCGGGTGAAGCGGGTATTCATGCTGATGGGGCCTTCTGCACTTGGGTTGGCGGTCAACCAGGTGAATGTCATGATCAGCAGCGGGTTGGCGCTATGGGTGGGCACATGGGCTCCCTCGGCCCTGTTTTATGCCGAACGGCTGATTTATTTTCCGCAGGGCATCTTGGCGACTTCGCTGGGAACGGTGCTGCTTCCCGTGCTGTCCGATTTTGCCGCCCAGAAAAAGTATGACGACATGCGGGCTGCGGTTCACCATGGTTTGCGGACCCTGTTGTTTGTCATGACGCCCGCGGCTGCGGGCTTGTTCATCCTAGCCCGTCCGATTGTCGGGATGTTGCTGGAGCGGGGGGCGTTTGATCCGACGAGTACGGAGTTGACGGCCCGTGCATTGTCGTTTTATGCGCCCGGGCTGGTCGTCTTCTGCCTGGCCAAGGTGTTTGTTCCGGCCTTTTATGCGCTCCAGGACACCAAAACCCCGGTGAAGATCGGATTGTGCTCTGTCTCTCTGGGCTTTACCTTGAACATTTTGTTTGTACTGACGTTGCCGGAATATTGGAAGCATGCCGGGTTGGCCTTTTCCACCGTGATCGCCGAGGGGGTGAACGGCACATTGTTGGCGATTTTCCTGCACCGCCGCTTGGGCCCGTTGGATATTCCCGGTGTTCTCCGCGGGTTCGGCCGTGCCCTGCTGGCGGCGGCGGCCATGGCGGCGGTGGCCGCCGCTGCAGAACAGGTTCTGGTTTCCCGGCTACATCTGCACCTGTCTCATCAGGTGTCCCGGTTCATCGGCGTGCCGGCGGCGGTGCTCTTGGGCATGGGAGTCTATTTCGCTTTGGCCCGGCTGTTCCGCTTTCCGGAGCTCGGCTTTGTCATGGAGGCGTTTCGCGCCCGCAAGGACCGGAAGGCCAACGTGTGAGAGTGCTCCTCCACGGGGAGATTGGCGTCGGGAAGAGTACCGTGCTCCGCTGTTTGCTGGATAGATTGGAGTGGGAGAGGCCGCAGGGATATCGAACCCACTGGAACGGGCTGGGCCGGGGCGCTTCGGAGATTTGGTTCGAAACATGGGATGGGCGGCGGCGCTTTCCCATGGCGGCCCGGCAAGCGGGGGGGACCGGCATTCGGCGATATACCCTGAATGTTCCTGCCTTTCTTCTGGGGTTGGCGGCGGCCTTTGAAGCCGACGCCGACCGACCGACGGCGGTGGATGAATTGGGCTGGCTGGAGTGCGCCCATCCGGATGTCATGGCGACCATGGCGTCTCGACTGCAGCAGGCGGGAAACGGCATCTGGGTGCTCCAAAACCGTGCGCTTTCTCGTTGGGAAGCGTGGATGCCGCGCACGGGCATGGTGGTGGAGGAGGTGACGCTTCGGAATCGGGAGCACATCGTGGACCGAATTTTGGAAAGGTGGAACCAGGAACAGGCCCGGAGATGAGAAACAAGAGCTATCCATAAACAACTCGATGGATCATCAACGTCCGATGCTTCCGGGTTCCGTGGATGAAAAGGATTTCCCGACATCAAGGCCGTGCCATGGCCTCGAAAACGGGAGGGGATTCGCACAATCTATTTTTCACCCATCCCTCTTTCGTGTGGATGACTCGCTCCCGGCGGAATGCAACGGCCTGTCTGCCTGTCGTTTTGCGGGGGCGGTTTTCCCGGGGTGTGATGCGGCGAGGCTAGGGTGGCGGTGGTGGCGGATGCCGTCGCAAGGAGATGGTTTGGGCGGATGGGGAGATCCTTTGTGATCCGCCTGCGTGACGGCGCCGGACGAGAGGAGCTCCACCGTTCCTAGGCGTTATGGCCGCAACATGAAATTGGAAGATTTCATCGTGGCGCTGTTGTCAGAGGAATAAGAAAAGCCCTGCAGATGCAGGGATTTTGAAAATGGTGCTCGAGGGGGGACTCGAACCCCCACGGGTTGCCCCACATGCCCCTCAAACATGCGTGTCTGCCATTCCACCACCCGAGCACCGGGAGTGTGAACCTCGTGGTTAACGGCGAAAAAGATACGCATTTGTCTGCTCCCCCGCAAGTGTTTTCGCCGTGTTGGTGGGTTTTCGTCCGGGAAGGGGGGGGCGGGGGAACGGACGCAGGGGTCAATCCACGCTACAGATCACTTGGGGATGAACCAGGTTGTCGAAGATGGCATTGGCGGCGTCGGCATGCTTGAAGGTGACGACGTGGCCATCCAAAAACACCACATTCCGTATGTCGGCTCCGTGATTGTCATCCTTGTCCAGCTTCGGCATATTGCCGGGGGTGGCGGCGCCGTATTCCCGTTTGTTGGATTCGTCGCACAACATGGCCGCGAGGGCGGGCGTTTCGAGGGCCCTCAGCAGGTGGTGGCCGGAAATATACATGTAGCTGCAATTCCCAGCCTGGGAGGAAAAGGTCTCTATGCTGGTGGCCGTGCCGACAGGCGCCATATTGAGATCCCATTTATCGCTGGGGCACACCCATAACCGCAGGTCTTTGACATAATCGTTGGTATAAACGTGTGTCACAATGGCGGTGAAATCTCTCACCTCCTGGAACCCTTTGGGATCGTCGATGGCGGGAAGGGCGGTGATATGGGGAAGCACCCCCTGGTGGTCGTTGGCATAGGCCAGAAAAACGGTGCCCAATGATTTCAGGTTGTTGGCGCATGAGGCCCGTTTTGCCAGCTCAATTCCTTTGCCGGCCACAGGGATGATGATGGCGGCCAGCAGGGCGATGATGGCGATGACGACCAGCAGCTCAATCAAGGTGAAGGCGTGTTTTTTGTTCATGATGGTTCTCACTCCTCAGGCGGGTTGACAAATGTGGAGAAAAAGGCTTTCCAATCCCCAAATGGGTTGTACCAATAGAGGGTCTCGCCATCCAAGGAGGCGTTGAACAGCCAGTTGACGCTTTCGGTGTAATTAGTCGGAATGGGCAGAGCATATTCCCAGATGCTTCCTCCCGTGTTGGTCATCGGCCGTGTGGCGGCCTCGTACCAGCCGGAATCAAATCCCAGATGGATGTGGATGGCTTCCGCCGCTGCAATGGGGGTTCCGGCGGCATCTAGGGTGACGGTGAACACGTCGCCTGGGATCGGTTGATCCGGCATCCATGTGGAAGGGCCTCCCCGGACCGTGAGCAGGTCGGCGCCTTCCAGCCAGATGTCGCTGCTGCGGAATTTATAGATCAACTTGGTCCCGGCATAGGCCGGGGGCAGTGCAATGTCCGCCACCCAATGTCCGTTGCCGAGGAAGGTCATGGGGGTTTCCCCCCAGTTGTTGACGGCACCGGAGAACGAGATGGAACGGGAACCGGCCAGATTGGATTTGTATTGGCTGAAATGCACCCGCCACGTGGTGGCTTCCAGGGGGATGGCACTGGGCTCCCAGTAGGTGGGGAAGGGATCGGGTTCGGGGCCGGCATAGGCGGCGTAAAACTCCTTGGCTCCGGCATTTTGAACGGTTCCGGCCCACTGGGCGACGCCTTCGTTGGTGGAGATGCGGCTGGCCCGAATGCCGTAGTTCTGGAATCCATCCCGCCCCGAAAGGAGGTTCGTGGCCACCAGAATGCCGTGCGCCGCTTCGCCCGGCAGGTTTTCAAACTCAACCGTTGCCGTGCTTCCGCTGAGCGTCACACCGGACATGGAGGGCGCATTGGAGGGCGGGGGGGGCGGAAGGCCCTCATTGTCCCATACGAATGGAGGCAAAACGATGCCGGAAGGATCTTCCGGAGCATCCATATAGTATTCCAGATTGTATCCGGGACTTTCCAACATGGTGTTGGAGGATATGACGGTATAGAACTTGTAAATCAGGCTCCGGGGGGATCGCCGGGCCGTCCAGCCATTGCCGCTGTAGGGTTCGGTGGCCGGGATACCTTGCATATAGTTGGCCTGGTGGCCTCCCACGAGGGAAAAAGGCGTCATGGGTTCTATGGCGGAATCAATGCCGTTT
This sequence comes from Verrucomicrobiota bacterium, assembly GCA_031262805.1. Classification (GTDB taxonomy): domain Bacteria; phylum Verrucomicrobiota; class Kiritimatiellia; order CAIQIC01; family Lenti-01; genus JAISGX01. The sequence goes on from JAISGX010000062.1 coordinate 19,889, forward strand.
GTGGAAAAGCTCCACACGCGCGAATAAATGCCGTCATGGGCCACTGCATCCCCGTTCGTCCCATCATCAAAGAGTTCAACGCCGGCGATATCCGGAGAAACATAGGCCGTGCTGGGGAAGTCGGTGGCCTCCACCGAAGCATCTCCCGTGTCGTTAAAGCCGCGGAGTGGATCGGAACCGGCCACAAACACACGGGTGAGATCGGAGCGGTCGCGCAGGGATAAATCCAGCTGGAAGAGGATTTCCCGACGGACCTGGACGCCGGCATCCCCTCGTTGGGGGTCTTGATAGAGCAATTGGTGGGCCATGATGTTGGTGTTGCCCGGATCGCGGAGGGGATGGGCGGCCGCGCCCAGATATTCGCGGACCGTCATGGGGGTGCCATCTGTATTCAAGGAAATCCGGCGGGCGGCTTCCGTGAAATCGGCCAGCCGGATGGCTTCGTAGTTGTTGGTTCCGTTGAGGCGGGCGGAATATTTGTATACCAATGTGGAGGGCGAGCCTGGTGGGAAGGTGATGGTGGTGGAGGCCCAGCCGTTGGAGCCCGCCACAGGTGTCAACGGAGTGTTTTCGAATGGGGGATATCCCCATTCCAAGGGGAGGATGCTACCGTTCAAAAAGAACGCAGATGGCTTGGCATGGGAGGTGCTCCGCCCCATGCCGGAATTGGTATTGACCAGAAACGTGACGGTGAGGGCCTGGGGAATTCCGTCCGCGGCCGCAGAGAAATAATAATCGGTGGTTTTGGAATTTCCCGCCGGATCCTCCACGCCTGTGGCGCGGATTGGAATGAAGTTGGTGGAGGTCAGGAGGCTCGAAGGGATGGAGAGCAGGACCCCTTGGGCGCCCTGTGCCACAGCGGCGGAGGGCACGGTGCCGGCAATGCTCCAGTTGGAGAGGGTTTCCACGGAAGCCGTGGTGACGGCTTCGTTGAATGCAATGTAGATGGCGTTGCCACCCACGGCGCCGGATGCCGCACGGATGTATGGAGCGGCGTGGTCGCCGGCTAGGCCGTCCGGAATGCCGTTTTGGTCTTCATCAATGACCACGTCGGCGTATGTGTTGGCCTGAAGGATGCCGTCGAGGATGTGGAGTGGATTCTGCTGCGGCAGGGTGTCGTCCGAGCTCCATGCGCTGGTGTTGTCATTGTTGTGAATGCCGGCCAAAATCCGGAGGCGGGCGCCCCGCGGAACGGTCTCTGCGGTTTCCACGGTCCCGAACCGGCCTGTTTCGTTATAGAGCACGCTCCAGGGAATGCGGGCTTCCAATCCCCGCTGGGGGTTGCCATCGGCGGCGAAGTTGGCGGCCATGTCCACCGGCGTTTCAAGCGGGGTGTTGCCGTTTCCATTGTCGAACAACGTCACCACATTGTTGGTGGTTGGCGTCGCATCGCCATCGTAATCGATCAGGAGCAGGTTGTTGAAGAAGCCTTCGCTGGAGAGCATGTAGTCTAGGCCGAAGGTGCCGCTGGCATCCACCCATCCAAAATCATTATAGCCGATGTAGCCGACAGGATGGGCCGTCCAATTGGTGGTGGTGGTGGCCCCGGTGGGGGGAGCGGCATCTGGGTCCACATCCAGAAGAATGGCGATTTTGTTCTGTTGCAGCCAGCCTTGAACGGCAATGTAGAGGGATGTCTCATCCCATGTCACATACAGGTTGGTGATGGTGGCCGTTTCCCATGTGGGCGTGCCGGAAAAGGAGGCCTGCAGATCGCCTGCATCATACTCCATGATGGCGCCGTCCAGCACGGGCGTGGCATAGGGGATGGCCATGGCCACAACGGCCAGCGAGGTGCACGCGAAAAACCAACATACTTTTTTCATACCGATCTCCTTACGCTTCAAGGGCATTCTATATCTTTTGCCGGGGATTTCGGAAGCAGAAAGATTGGTGAGATCCAGATTGCGTCTTTGCATGGAATCCAGCAAAATCAAGACGGTAAAGGAGTACTGTGATGAAACGGAACAAACAAGACGGTTTTACGTTGATAGAACTAATGACCGTGATTGCCATCATCGCGTTATTGGCCGCTGTGATTCTGGGGCTGGCCGGCAATGCACAAAAAACCGCTGCGCGAAAAAAAGCAACGGCGGAAGTGGAACAGCTCAGCGGCATGGCAACGGAATACCAGATGAAATATGGTCAGGTTCCCCAAACCAAGGAGATCTTCTCCAATTATTTAGACAACATCGACCACCCCTTGGCCACGATGATGGACCCATGGGGCATGTCCTATGAATATGACCCCACCTCCCGGCAGACATTTTATTTGTACTCCTATGGCGGGGACGTGCAAAAAACCAACCGACCGGTTTATATCGGCAACGCCCCTTGAATTAGCGCCGGGGTGGGGGGGCGAACGGCAAATCGGGATCCAGTTCCTTCAGGAATTGAAGAAACTCGGCGGACTGCCGGATGGGATTTAAGTCCGTATCATTCAGGTAGCGACGGAATTGGGAGGACGGTAGCAGGGCCATGGCCTGCCGTAGCCAGGGAATGGCGGCCGGGGCATTGGTTTCCTGCGCATGCAGGGCGCCGATGTTGAACAAGGCCGAAAAGCTCTCTGGATTCATGCGGAGAATGGTGTGGAATTGTTCCAAGGCTCCTTCGCGGTCTCCCGCCCGGGCCAGTGCCACAGCCAGATTGTTTCGGGGGCCTGGCAGAGTGGGGAAGGCCTCCACGGCTTCCCGGAGGGTTTCAATGGCTCCGGCTGCCTCCGGTTGGGTCAGCAGCATCAGGCCGTGCTGGATGATGGCCGGTTTATAATCCGGATGGAGCCGACGGGTGGTTTCGATCAATTCCAGGGCCATCCCCATGTTTTTGGCCTGCATATAGGCAAAAGCCAGATTGCTTAAGGCTTCGGGATCAAAGGGCTCGTTCCGCAGGGAGGCTTCCATGACGGCAATGGCAGGCGCGATTCGTCCCTGCTGCAGGTAAATCAGCCCAAGCATGCGCTGCGCCGCCGCCATATTGGGATAGAGTTGGAGGGCTCGGCCCGCCCGTTCTTCCGCCAGGTCGAAGCGTTTCTCCACAAAATAATTCGAGGCTTCACGGTAAAGAGACAAAGCCTGTTCCAGCCCTTCGCTTTGCCGAAGGATGGGGGAAGCCGGTCGGGGAGGGGCATCTGCGGGGCGCTCGCTCGCACGTTCAGGACGAGCTTCCGCCTTTTCGTCGGCGCTCGGCATGGCAGCGCTCGTCGGTTCAGGCTGGATGACGACGGTTCGCCGCTGATCCTTGCGCATAACCAGGAAAACCGCGCCGATCAACAGAAGGCAGAACAAGCCGACAAAACCGGCAATGCGGCGGTTGGCTGCCCGGCGGATGGTTTCCGTGGCGGCGGGTTGCGGGGATTCGGAGGATGGGGGAGAAGCGGCCATGCCCACGAGCCGCCTTATGGATCCAGATTCACAAGGCGGCCGGTGGCGAAGTCCAGACGGCGGTAATAACAATTCCGTGGTTCGAGCGCCTGGTTTTTCGTGTGGCAGATGCCGCCGCGCCTCGGCCGCACAAGATAAACAAGGGAGTTTTGCTCGCAGTTGACCCGGACATCGAGCAGATCGAAGGTTTCACCGGAAGTTTTTCCTTTTTCCCAGAGTTCATTCCTCGATGTGCTCCAGAAAATGGCCGTGCGCTCCGCAATGGCCTTTTTCAGGGCGGTTTCGTTGACATAGGCGATCAGAATGATTTCCTTGGTGTCGGCATTCTGGACAGCCACCGGAATGACGCCGGGACAGGCGGTCACGGCCTTGGTCAATTTGTTGAAATCCAGGGCTAGGGTCGAGCCTTCTTCCAATTCCTTCATACGCTACCTTTCAATGATGCCGGGGTGAAAAGGGCGCCCGGACATCAATACCGTGCGCCGAAAGATATTCTTTTGCCTGGGGAATGGTGAACTCCCCGAAATGGAAGATCGAGGCGGCAAGGACGGCGTCTGCATGTCCCTCCTCGATGCCTGCTCGCATGTGCTCCAAGGTGCCGACGCCCCCGGAGGCAATCACGGGAACCGGAACGGCATCGGCAATGGCGCGGGTGAGGGCCAGGTCATATCCGTTTTGGGTTCCATCGCAATCCATGCTGGTCAAGAGGATTTCGCCAGCGCCTCGTTGGACGCCTTCCACCGCCCATTGCACGGCATCCAGCTGGGTAGGCCGACGTCCGCCATGCGTATAGACCGTCCAGCCAGGCTCGCCGTGTTTAGTCCGCCGCGCATCAATCGCCAGGACGGTGCATTGGGCGCCGAATTGTCTGGCGGATTCGTTGAGGAGGTCCGGGTGTAGAATGGCGGCCGTATTCAGGGAAACCTTGTCCGCTCCCGCCTTCAGCATACGGCGGATGTCGGCCGTTGAACGGATGCCGCCGCCGACCGTGAGGGGCATGAAGACCTGTTTCGCCACGGCCTTCACCATGTCGACCATGGTGTCGCGCTGGTCGCTGGTGGCGGTGATGTCCAGAAACGTCAGTTCATCCGCTCCCTGCGCCTCGTAGGCTCGTGCGATGGAAACCGGATCTCCGGCATCCCGCAACGCTACAAATTTCACCCCCTTGACCACACGCCCCCCCGTGATGTCCAAGCAGGGAATAATCCGTTTTGCCGGCATGCGTCTACCAGTACTGCACAATGCGGTCCACAATGCGTCGGCCCAAATCCTCGGCCGCCGGCCGCAGAGCAATGGCCTTGGAGGAAGTCATGTCGCCGGCGAAGTCAAAATCGTACCAACCGTTCACCGCTGGCGCTTCGGCAACGATGGAGTTGTCCGCCCGGCGCGTCAGAACAAAAGAAGCGCGAATGCTCATGCGGTATTGGTTGGCCGTGGAGCTTTCCCCCTTCACATAGGCAACGGGATCGAGCCAGAACCGGGTGATGTGGACTTCCAAGATGGTGTCGGCCAGGGATTCATCCGCCAGACGCAACGAGCCGTCCATTTGAACCTGGGAGAGCACCGCCCGGGTGACATCCTGCTCGATGAGCGGTTCAGAGGTTTCATTGATGACGGTGGGGACATAAACGGTTTTGACATCCGCCGGGAGCATCGACCCCAACCGATATGCGGCGCAGCCGGAGAAAAGGAGGGGCAACAGAACAGCGCATACAATAGCAGGATGTTTCATGATCATGTCTCCGTGCGGGGCGAGAGTTGCTGGATTCGGCGGCGGGCTTCTGCCGAGCGTTTGTCGTTGGGAAATTTCGTCAGGAAATTCTGATATTCCAACACGGCCGATTCCGGTTTTTTCAGGATCGTGTCATAATAAAGGGCCAAGGAGAAGGCATTGGCGGCTTGCTTATCCGTGAGGCGTTCGATTTCCGCCGTCATGTACGGCCGGTTTTCTGTGCGGGGATAGCGTTGCAGATACAGCATGGTGGCCGCCCGTGCGGTGTCCAGTGCCCGTTTGTCGTTGGGCGCATCGTCGGAAAGCTTGATATGGGCGATGGCCTGGGCATATGCGGCTTTTTCGGCGGCGTCACTATCGGGGAACCGGTTCATGGTGGCGAAATAGGCGTTGATGGCCTTTTCATATTCATAGATCCGGTCGTTGGCGACGCCGATGAGGTAGTAATCCTCCGGTGTTCCCGCATCCTCCGGCGCACTTTGCACAATTTTTTCCAGAAGGGGAATCGCCCTCTCCGGCGCGGAAAAACCGGGGAGGAAGAGGAATTTGCCCCGTTTGGCCTCCATGACCTCCCGGGCGATCCGTCGCTGGCTTTCCATTACGTTTTTAAAATCAAACCGCCCGATATAGTGGTCCAGCAGGTATTGGTAGGCATCGAAGGCGTCCAACAGATGCCCCCGTTGCTCCAGCAGGCGGGCATAGGTCAACTGGGCCATGGGGGCCTCTTCCGCATAGGGCCAGAACAGACGAAACGCCAGCGCCTGCCGGGCGGCGGCGCGGGTGTGCCCCTGTCGTTGAAGTTGCTGAACATAGTCCCACTGGGATCCGGCATTTTTCATTTTGGGCCGCGTGAACAAATGGAAACCGCGGGACGGGGCGCTTTCCGTATAGGCCGGCGACGTCCACCCCCTCATCCAAGCCGGAACGGCATGCGTCTGCCAAGGGCCAAGAGAAAGCAACAACGCCCCGAGAACAAGAATCCGACTGGATGGGATAGACATAAATGGAACATTACGCAACACGGCCACACCGGTCAAGAATCTTGCTTGCCTCTTCCCCTTGTGCCGGGGCCCTCTTTTCGCTAGGCTAAGAGTTCCATTGGAAAGGAATACCGATGAAACTGCTGATCGCCTCCCGCAATGCACATAAAATTCAGGAAATCCGCGAAATTTTTGATTTGCCGGAGGTGGAATGGGTGTCGCTGGAGGCCTTTGCCGACCTTGCCGAGGTGGTGGAAGATGGCGCCACCTTTGAGGCCAATGCCGTCAAAAAGGCTTCGGAATTGGCGCGCGCCACCGGGTTGTGGGCCTTGGCCGACGATTCCGGCCTGGAAGTGACGGCCCTGCGCAATGCACCGGGGGTATATTCCGCACGGTATGCCGGTGAGCCATGCGACCATGCCCGAAACAATGCCAAACTGCTGCGGGAACTGGCCGGCCAGGCGGATCGCTCCGCCCGTTTCCGGTGCGTGGCCGCCTTGAGCGATCCCACCGGACGGACGCAAACCGTGTCCGGTTGCTGCGAAGGGAGAATCACCGAGCAGCCCCGGGGCGTGGACGGTTTTGGCTACGACCCGCTGTTCATTCCGGCGGGATTTGATGCGACCTTCGCAGAAATGGGAAGCGGGCAGAAAAACCGATTGAGCCATCGCGGAAAAGCCATGATGCTGGCCAAAGAGACGTGGGGGCGCCTTCTTGCCGCCGCCCCAGACGCTTTCGGGTGATTTCGGAGTGACATTTCAGAAGGGAAGGCTTAAGCTCCGTACCATAGCGAGACGTTTGGATTCGATTCATTTGGATAAAGATGGTGCAGAATGAAACGGGTGGCTGGTTTGATTGGGTTGTGGATGTGCATGCTCGCAGGAGCAGGAGGGCAAACGGAGGGAATTTTTGCTGAGTTCACGACGTCCAAAGGGGATTTCACCGTTTTTCTCAATTATGAAAAGGCCCCGCGCGCCGTTGCGAGCTTTGTTGGCTTGGCCACCGGAGAACACGACTGGGTGGATCCCGAAGGGAACGTATGGAAGCGGCCCTTTTTTGATGCTTCGCTGTTTCACCGCGTCATTCCCAAGGTGGCCGTCCAAGGCGGAGGGGTTCCTTCCCCTGCCCTGTCTTTCACGCCTCAACTTGGCGGTCCGGCCTGGACCGGCGGGGAAAGGTGGGTTCAGACCTTCACCAATCCCCCGGGCATCACGACCAACTCGTTTGGAACCTATGTGCTGGTGATGACGAATGCGCCCGGCGTGCAGACCAATTATACGTTCGGCTCGGAAACGGTTGAGACCAATCTGCCCACCTTCACCCAAGGCACTCTGCAGGCGTTGCTTCGGGTCAATACATCCCCGGTGGTCACCACCGCGACCTATTTCAATGCCGTCATGACGAACAACACTCTCTCAGAAGTGGTTCGAACCCATTCCATCCCCGTTGCCTGGGTGTACAACAATAGAGGAAGCAGCACACAAATCGTCACGTATGACATACAGTTGAATTTTCTTGTGACCAACACGTTTCGGAGCATGGAGGTCAACACGAATTTCGACAATGCCGGCTTCTATATGCTAGAAGATGTCCAAAACGGCTTGCTACACTCCAACGGCGTGATTTCCATGGCGAATTCAGGGCCGAACACGGACGGTTCCCAGTTCTTCATCACCACGACCAACGTGGCCGGTTGGGATGGGAGCTACACGGTTTTTGGCCATGTCGTCACAGGGATGGACACGGTGCGCGCCCTCAGCGATGTGGCGGTGGACGGGCAAAATGCCAACCGCCCGCTGGAAGATCTGTCGCTGAGCCGGGTGGTCATCCGCCGGGAGGGCGCCGCTGCCCGGGCCTTTGATATCCATGGGCAGAAGGTGCCCATCATCGAAAACGGCCCGATCTCCGTCGCGCCGGAAGGAACCAACTTGGCGGTGAAGGTGGAACTGGCGGAGCAGTCGGAAACCATGGTCCGTTCCTCTGCGGATTTGAAGACGTGGGAGACCTTTCAGAACTTTGGATTTTATACCAATCCGACGTTTGTCTTGAGCGGTCTGCTCTCTGAAGTGCCGGCGCGGCATTTTTTCCATTCTTGGCGGATTCTCTATCCTCAGCCAATCACGTCGCTTCCCAGCAACCGGGGGAGGCAGTTCTCCTTTTTATGGAATGGGTCGAATGCCCCGCTCCAAGAAGTGCTGTTTTCCACCAATGCCATGCAGTCTGGCGCCTATCGCGTCACGCGGGGAACCAATGTGATCGTTGGAACCATTTTCATCGGCGATACATGGGTGCAGAATCCTTATAGCGCCCGCCTGATGTTCATGGATGACACGGGGCAGCAATATACGTTCTCCATGGGATTCGCCCCCGGTGCCCAAAGCAATCGGTTTTCTGGAACGGTTGTGCATCAGATTTCCGGCGCGTCCGGCAGCGTCAGCGGGTGGTTTTGGGTTTTGCCGTAGATATCTCCCAGCCGCCTCCAAGCTTGGCCATGTGCCGCACGCGGCGAAACGTTTTTGCAAAACGTTTCTTTCGAAATTGTATTCATTTGGAAAAAAGGCTAGTCTGTTTGTGACTGGCGAGGACCCATTTGAAAATAAAGATCAGGAGATGGATATGAAGACGACATGGCTGTGTAGTTTATTCATTGGGGCGATGGTGATCGCGGGAGGCGCATTCGGGCAAACGGTGCATGCAGACAGCAGTTCCAATTATGTTCTCGAAGATTCCCTCGATGGGCGAAATGAGGGAACCGGATTCGGTCCTTGGGTCGTCACGGCCGAGGCCGGCGCCGAATGGGCGGGGGCAGGCGTATGGAGCACGGTGGAGGCCGAGATCACGGGGTGGACGCAGGCCTTTGGCTATACGGCGAAGGGCGCGGGTTCGTATGTCCATGTTGAGCGTGCGCTAAGCACCACGATGTCGACAAACGACGTGCTGGAAATCGATTTTGCCGTGAATTGGGATGGCGATTCCAGCAATGTCCAGAAGGGATTCAACATCATTGCGGACGGGGTGAATATTGTGGAGGTCCGTCATAATTTCAATCCGGGGAGCATTTCCCTGAATGGTTTCACCAATTCGCCGGTTCTGGCGAACTATGGGACGAAGCCCATGCATTGGACCTTCACGGTGAATTCCACCACCAGCCTGACGGTGACGGCCACCTCCCGCGATCCTGCGATCTCCACCACCTTTACCACCAATCTGGTGATGGCCTACGCTCATATCGATAGTTTCCGGCTTGTCGCTTCGGATATGGCCGTCGGTGCGCCGGATACGCGGCAAACCTATGTCGACAACCTGACCTTGACCCAGTACGGCGCGGCTGTTCCAGAGCCCCCGCTTCGCAGGAATCTCTCGTTGTCCGCTTCATCTTGGGCCATCCGCACGCTGAACCAGGTGGTGGACTTCACCGTCACTCGCGATTTCAGCGATGCCGCCGTGGTGGTTTCCTTGGCCACGGACAACGCCGCCATGATCACCCAGCTGCCCGCAAGCGTCTCCATGGCCGCAGGTGTAACGTCGGCAACGTTCCAAGCCACGGCGACCATCCCCGGCAATTCCGCCGTAGGGACTCTCCGGGCGTTTGTCGAAGGCGACCCGACCATTCAAGGCGCGGGCTATGGGTTGAAAGGACCGCATTTCCGCATGAATGTGGATCAAGGCATCTATGAGGTTTATGCGCCCACCAACATCACCTTCTGGGTGAATTTTGATGATGGGGAAATGGACACCAATCTGGTGGCCATGGCGTCTTCCGATTCCTCGGTGATGACGGTGCCCGCCACCTTGTCGTTCCAGCAACCGGCACCCAGCGATATCTATGCCGAATCCGCCGTGTCCATGATCGGCTCCGGGACGGCTGTCCTCTCCCTGACGTATGGCGGTGTGGAAATGCTTGACTATACCTTGGCCCTTCGCGAATACGGCTATACGATCACCGGTCTGGATGAGGTTCGCGTGGATGCCGTGGCGGTTTACACCGTGCGTGCCATTCTTCCTGCGGATGCCACCGCCACCATTGCCACCATACCGTTTTCTTCGACTGGAGAAGTGGAACTAGATCCCGACTCGCTGGTCTTCGTGCCCAGCAACCATGTGGCGGAAGCCACATTCCGCGTGACTGGCGTATCCACCGGGATCGTGGAGTTGTATTTGACAGACGATAATTATGCGGCGAACAAAATCATCACCGTAATCCCCGAGAAAAACTATGGGGACTACATCGCGTATGATGAAGCCGCCCGGACGGGGTATGTGGATGGCTGGACGTTGACGCCCAGCCACGACAGTGGTTTTCAGGATTGGATCTATGCGCAAAACACCGGTGATGACGTCACCATGTATACCGGTGCGTTTGTGGGCACGACTCCGCCGGTCGGCTTGGAAGGCATCGTCGGGGATGGGAAATTCTTCGGCATTTTTGCCAATGGTGCGGCAGGCGCCGAAATCCAGCTGTTGCGTCCGTTCGTCGCGCCGTTGGCCGACGGTCAGCTCTTTTCTATCGATTTGGGCACCATGTATCGCGATGGAACCAAGGGCTTCAAGCTCATGGGCGAGTGGGAAGAGCAATGGTATGTCCGCGGGGAGTTCTACTATACCGACGAAGGCTATTTCTACAAACTCGAAGACGCGGCAGAGGCCGTTCGTCTGGACTGGGAATATGCGGCCGGCGTCGTGACAATCTCCCTGCTGAAGGAAGCCGATGGATCCTCCTACACATGGACCTTCACCAGAGGCAGTGAAACCGTGACCGTTTCGGATGTTGTGTTCTCGGGCACGGTGGACGGCTTCCAAGTGTACAGCTACAACGGTGGAAACGGGGATGAAAACAACCTCTATTTCAACCGCATGTATATTGAGCAGGCGGTTCCTCCCGCGCCGGGTCTGAGCATTTCCGGCATATGGAATCCGGATGAGGCCAAGACATACACCTTCACCCTGAATGCCCTCAACGGCTTCACGGGGGAGGTCGCCCTCGCAAGCTCCGTTCCCGGGGTTGCCTCCGTCTCTCCCGCCAGAGTGACGCTGTCCGCAGGCCAGAGCTCGGTGGAATTCAGCGTCGCCATTCCGAGGCTGCCTGCGGATGGGGAGCTCCTAGCGACAGTCCTCACGGCCACTTCGGTTGCCGATTCGACGCTTTCCACCACCTACGACATCACGGTATGGAATCCGGCCATGGATTTCCGGACGACAGACGAAAACTGGGAATATGCGTATGTGAGCGGCGGGGAGGTCTGGTTCGTCTTCATGCGTAGCGGATCATTTCCCGCTCAGTACGATGTCCTCACATCCGATGAAAACGTCCTGCGGCCCAGCATTTCTAATCTGGTCACGGAAAACGGCGTTTCCAGTTACTTCAATGCCTTTATGGAAGGTCCTGGACGCGCCCAAGTCGTCATCACGAATGCCACCATCGGCGTCGGAGCCAACTACGGCATCACCTTGACCCAGACGGATAATCCGAGCATCGGCGGGGAAGGCGGCGTTGCCTTTACCCTGACTTCCCTCTCCTTTGCCCTGCCCGACGGTTATACGAATTGCCTTGTGGAAGTGGCTTCCCATGTGGCGGACAACGACTGGAATTTTACCGAGTTGGATGTCTCGATGTATTCCGTCTCCAGTAATGGCGTCGTGGAAATCGACTATGGGGAAGATCCGAAAGCCGTCTATCGGGTGTGGTTCAGCCGATAATCTCCACGCTTCTCGCTGGCAAAGCCCCGGTCGTCGACCGGGGCTTTTTGCGTTAAACCAAAACGAAACATGACGGTCCGCTCGGAATATGATATACACGTCCGGCATGGGCTCTCCCGGTTGTATAGGGAGGGCCGAAAGGGCATGAGGAGGACGGTTGAAGACGAAATGGAAGCAGATGATCGGCGGATGGTGGATTGGGTGGGGGATGGCCGCCAGTGCGCTGGGGCTCACCGTGCATGTGGACCATGCGGGAAACTATTCCGGCTCATGGGTTTCCCAGTCCAATGGCGGCAGTGGATTCGCTCCGTGGGACATTCAAATCGCAGGAGGTTCTTCCGGCCGCGTGGAATACGGATTATTGGAGAGCCAGCAGGCCGAACTTCAATTGGGCCGTGCCTTTTCCTTTGCCGCGTGGAACGGCGCCCGGGTTTCCATACGGCGTCCGTTTTTGTCTCCCTTGGCGCCGGGAGATTCCCTAGAGCTGGATTATGCGGTGAATTGGGCGCCCTCTGAGGGAGGGACGAAAGGATTTTATCTTTGCGCCGCCGGAGAAAAAGTCATTGAAGTCGTCCAAACTCCATATCCCGGCGTGATTCAGGTGAATGGAACGTCGGCGTTCGCGGAATATGGAACCGGCACCATGCATTGGATGTTTACCCGCCATACGGACACGGCCCTGATTGTGTCGGCCACCCCCCGCAAGGCGGGGGAAGGACGGTTTGCCGTCACGGTGGAAGTAGGCCGGATTTCAGCGGCCCTCGATGGCATCGTTTTTTATGCATCGGATACGGCGGTGAATGTGCCTTATCAGCAATACAGCTATTTCGACAACCTGACCCTGACCTATCCATCCGCACCGGGCGAAGAAGGGGTGGCCATCCCATCCATGCGGCAGAGTGGCGAAGGCAATTGCATCATGGGTATTCCCAACGCCTACGGGATTGCCCGGGTGGAGGGGGCGGATGCCCTCATGCCCTCCGGCCAATGGAATTGGTCCAACCTGGTGAAAGACGTGGATTATGTCTTGGAAAACGGGGCCGTGGTGCTGGATACGGAAAACTCACCCATGCGCGTGATTCGCATATATTGGCATTCCCTTCCGAATTGACGGGATCCGCCGCCGGAAAAACGAGGAATCTTGCACGCCGGGGGAAGCTCGGGCATACTGTCCGGATGAAAACGCATACCAATGGATTTCAATGTTACCGGTGCGGCACCCGCCAAGCGTCGGATTTTGCCGGATATAACTGCCCCGTTTGCGGAGGCAATCTGGAAGTTACCTATGAGTGGCCCCGCATCAAGCCGGTTCCCGGATGGTGGAAGGAAGAGGCCCGGGGCGATATTTTCCGATATGCCGCCCTGTTGCCCGTCACCCATTTGGAATGGGCCTCCCCCTTGCAGGTGGGGATGACGCCGCTATACTCCGCCCCCCGTTTGGGCGCGTTGGCGGGATTGAACCGGCTGTATGTCAAAGACGATGGCCAGAACCCCAGCGCCTCTTTCAAGGATCGCGCAGGCGCTGTGGCGTTGGTACGGGCTAGGGAAACCGGCGCCACCGTTTTGTGCGGCGCCAGTACAGGGAATGCCGGCAGCTCCATGGCCTGCTTGGCCGCCAGTGTGGGCATGCCGTGCGTGATTTTCGTGCCGGAAAAAGCGCCCACCGCCAAAATCGCCCAGTTGCTGGTGTTCGGCGCCACCGTGCTGGCCGTGCAGGGAACCTATGATGACGCCTTTGACCTGTGTATGGAAGTCTGCGACCGCCGCGGCTGGTTCAACCGGAACACGGGCCATAATCCCTTTACGCGGGAAGGGAAAAAAACTGCCGCCTTTGAGTTGTTCGAACAACTGGGCCGGGTGCCGGACTGGGTGGCGGTGTCCAGCGGCGACGGCAATATTTTGTCCGGCCTTTGGAAAGGCTTTCGGGACTTGAAGGATGCGGGCATTGCCGATCGCTTGCCGAAGATGTTGTGTGTGCAGTCCGACCAAAGCAATGCCATTGCCACGACCGTCCGGCGGGTGGCGGATTCAGGGGAACGGGACTGGGGCCGGGTGGCCATTTCGCCGGTTTCCGCCACGACTGTGGCGGACTCCATTTCCGTGGATGTCCCGCGAGATGGATTGGCGGCCGTACGGGCCGTCATTGAATCCGGCGGCGCGGCCCTCACGGTTTTGGATGAAGCCATTCTGGCGGCTATTCCCGAATTGGCCCGGGCATCCGGAGTGTTTGCCGAACCCGCCGCCGCCTGTGCATGGGCGGGCGTCCGAGCGGCCGCTTCGACTGGCCTGATCCATTCGGAGGAAACCGTGGTGTGCCTGTGCACGGGCAATGGGCTCAAAGACGTCTCCAGCGCCCGTAAAGTGGCTGGAGAACCCGTTTCCATCGCGGCGAATGTGGATGCCGCCATGTGGGCCACCGACGCATTGGGTTGAACCCCAAGCGCCCGGACGTCCTCCGGTCCTCTCAACGATAAAGCGAGCAAGCATGAAACCCATCACATTTGTTGACCGTGTCCGAATCCAGGCCTTTGCGGGAAACGGTGGCCATGGAGTGGCCACCTTCCTCCGTGCCAAATTCGTTCCCCATGGCGGCCCGGATGGAGGGGACGGCGGCCACGGAGGAAGCGTGTATCTCAAAGCCTCGAAGGATGTGGCCTCCCTGCTGGATCTGCATTTTGCCCCGATTGTGAAGGCCGGGCATGGAGAAAAGGGCCGGGGGCAGCAACAATACGGCCGCGGGGGGGCGGATAAAATCGTTCTGGTCCCGTTGGGGACCGAAGTGGTGGATGCGGAGACGGAGGAGTTTGTGGGCGAAGTGCTGGCGGATGGCGACCTGCTCAAAATCGCCCAAGGGGGCAAAGGGGGACTAGGCAACCTCCACTTCAAAACCAGCACGCATCAGGCGCCAACGGAATTTACGGAGGGAACTCCCGGGGAGATCAAAACACTCCGCTTGACGATGAAGACGGTGGCCGATGTGGGCTTGGTGGGCTATCCCAATGCGGGAAAATCCACCCTGTTGAGCCAGTTGAGCGCCGCTCGTCCGAAAGTCGCCTCATATCCCTTCACCACCCTGCATCCCCAAGTTGGCACCGTCATGTTCGACCCGGTGCACACCCTCCGGGTGGCGGATGTGCCCGGCCTGCTGAAGGATGCGCATAAAGGCGTGGGGCTGGGGCATCATTTCCTCCGCCACATTGAGCGGACTCGCTTCCTGTTGTTTGTGTTGGATATGGCGGGAACCGATGGACGGAATCCAACGGAGGACTTTTTGAACCTCCGAGAAGAGCTGCGTCTTTACAATCCAGAGCTGGACAACTGCCCCTACCGGGTGCTTGCCAACAAGATGGATGAAACCGCATCCAAAAAGAATCTGGCCGCCTTCAAACGCAGGACAAAGGAAAAGCCCATCGAAATGTCGGCTGTGCTGGGCGAAGGCGTCGAGGAAGTAAAAACCTGTTTGTTTGAAACCTTTTTCCCGGGTGAAGAACGGATCGAGTTCTAGCGCACTTCACGATAAAGATGCTGCAAATGCGGAACGAAAGCTCCCCTCCCGAACGTGTAATGCCCCCCGTTTGTCAAGGGCGGCATTACGTAGAAACAGTCAAAAAATGAAGATTCCATTTTTGAGCGTCCTTGCCGCCACCCAACACGCTCTTAATTTAGCGCATGTTTCAATGGGAGCCATATAGCTTCGCCCATCTTGTTCCTTGCCAAAAGCCGACCCTTTCGAGGGTCGGCTTTTGGCATGGGGGGAGGGCCTAGAGGTGAAAGTTCTCACCGAAGCCGTAATTTTCGATGATGTAATCCATATCCTTGTCGCCGCGGCCAGACAGATTGACCAGAATGCTGCGCGCATGCGTTGGATTTTCGCGGCTGAGGCGGATGGCATGCGCCACGGCATGGGCACTCTCCAACGCCGGAATGATACCCTCCACGCGCGAAAGCGTATAAAACGCTTCTAGGGCCTCCTTGTCGTTCGCCGTGTAATACTGCACGCGGCCGGAATCCCGCAGGAAGGCATGTTCGGGGCCGACGCTCGGATAATCCAACCCGGAGGCAATGGAGTAGACGGGGGCGGGTTCGCCAGCCTCATCCTGAAGCAAATAGGAATTGAAGCCATGCAGAATGCCCTCGCGGCCATAGGCCATGCTGGCGGCATGCTCGCCGCTTTGCTCGCCGCGGCCCATGGGCTCCACGCCGTGTAGTTCGCAGGGATCCGACAGGAAGCCGCTGAAGATGCCCATGGCATTGGAGCCGCCGCCCACACATGCGGTGACAATGTCCGGGATATCCCCGGTCATGTCATAAAACTGCTCCCGGGCCTCAATGCCCACCACCCGCTGGAAATCGCGCACCATCATGGGGAAAGGATGGGGACCCACCACGGAGCCGATGCAATAAATCTGATTCACCGGATCTTTGAGATAGGCGGCAAAGCAGGAGTCTACCGCTTCCTTCAGCGTCCGAAGGCCGAAGGAAACCGGAATGACCTTGGCGCCCAAGAGCTTCATCCGGGCCACATTGGGCGCTTGCTTGGCAATATCCACCTCGCCCATGTGGATGTCGCACTCCAGCCCGAAATATGCCGCCGCCGTGGCCAGCGCCACGC
>JAISGX010000081.1 GCA_031262805.1 Verrucomicrobiota bacterium
AAAACCTATGTTGGTCCCGTGGAAGACGAGTCCAGCGTCACTTGGCTTCGGCCGGAGACAGCCCAAGCCATCTTCGCCCAGTTCAATAATATTTATGCCACCGCCCGGCAGAAAATTCCATTTGGCGTGGCACAGGTCGGCAAGAGCTTCCGAAACGAAATCAACCCCCGGAATTATACCTTCCGGTCCCGCGAATTCGAGCAGATGGAGATGGAATTCTTCATCCCGCCGGACGAAGCGGTTGAGCTCATCCACGGCCATGTCGTCCAACTCGCCGACAATCCGGACCTGACGGCCAGTCCCCAGCCGGACTGGGGCTGGGAGGTATGGCACCGCTATTGGGTGGAACAACGGCTGGCCTGGTATCACCAAGTCGGCCTGCCAGCGGATGACCTGCATCAATACTGGCAGACGGGCGATGAACTGGCCCACTACGCGCGAGCCTGCGTGGATATTGAATATGCCTTTCCTTTCGGGATCCAGGAGCTCGAAGGAATTGCCGCACGGTCCGATTTCGACCTTACGCAGCACCAAATCCATTCCGGCCGCCCCATGGATGTATTTGATGAAGCATTGAAGCAGGCGGCCAACCGGCTGGATGAAGCCGCCAAAACCGCTTTCCAAGAAAAAGTGGCGGCGGACTGGACGGCGCGCGGGAAGGATCCCGACGCGGCACGCGCTTTTGTCGCCGGCTTATTTGCCGGCAACTATGTGCCGCACGTCATCGAGCCGTCCGCCGGAACCGACCGGCTGGCCTTGGCGCTTTTGTGCAATGCCTACGACGAGGAAACCCTCCGCGATGAAAAAGGCAAAACCGACACACGGACCGTCCTGCGCTTCAGTCCCGCCATCGCCCCCATCAAGCTGGGGGTGTTCCCGCTGATGAAGAACAAGCCGGAGCTGTATGCCAAAGCCCGGGCGGTGTTTGAGAAGGTCCATCGGCGCTGGAACTGCTTCTGGGATGAGTCAGGCGCCATTGGTCGGCGCTACCGCCGGATGGATGAAGTCGGCACGCCTTGGTGCGCCACCGTGGACTTCCAGACGCTGGAAGACGAAACCGTAACCCTGCGGGAGCGGGACAGCATGACCCAGGAGCGCATTTCTATTCCGGCGTTGATTGAAAAACTGGAGGCCGCCATCGGATAGGCTTGGCGAAGGAGGCTTCATGTTCAAAAGCACACATTGTTCTTTCTGCAATCAGCCCTTTGATTATGAAGAGGAAGAAGCCTCCGCCTCCGTCGAATGTCCGGCGTGCGGAAAAGCCAACCGTCTTTCCGTTCCCGGCGAGTCCGCACAGAAAATGACTCTCCTGCATGATGCGCCCACACTGGCGGGGGCCAAGGAATGTCCCTCTTGCAAGACAACAGTTGAACGGGATGCCGTCCTCTGCATCCATTGCGGCTATCACTTCGCCACCGGCAAAAAAATCGGTGAGGAAAGCTGGTTTGCCAAGAACAAGAAAATGGCCATTCTAATGGGAATCGGCCTGGTTTTTCTTCTGACGGCGGTCGGGTATGCCCTCTGGCCGGCCGCCAATCCTTCGCCACCGGTTGTCTTTGCGCCCCCCCCCGTGCCGCTGCCGCCCCCCGAACCGCAACCGGCCCTGCACGCCCCATTGGAAGAAAACACGCCGGAACCAACGGCGACGGGGGAAGAACCCGAACCGGCAACCCCGGAAGAGCCCGCCGAACCGCCGCCGCCGCCCGGTCCCACGCCGGAAGAATTGGCTGTGCAACAGGCGGCCGAGCAAAAAGCCGCCTTCGAGGCCAAAAAAATCGAAGCGGAAAAAGTCCTCCGCCAGCGCTTGGATGCACGGGAACCCCTCTATAAACTGGGGGAATCCATTGAAATTCGCCGCCGTAACGGCATTGTCAACAAAGGTGTTTTAAAACGATATGCCGGTTCCGGCGCAGAGCGCATGGCCATCCTTGAAACCGATGACGGCCATGTGGACGTTCCTCTTTCCTCATTGGACCCCTCGTCCAGGCGGCGGATGGATCCGGAATATCGGGAGGCCTTCATCCGACACATGCTTTCCACACGAATGTCCGAACCGGCCGGAAGTGAATAAACTCCCTGTTCAATCCCGGACAGTCGTCGTCACCGGCTGTTCCTCCGGCATCGGAAAAGCCACCGCCCTTCTGTTGCGGGAACAGGGCTGGCAGGTGATTCCTACGGCGCGGAAAGCAGAAGATCTGCAGAAACTGACCGATCTTCGCTTTCATCCGGTCAAGTTGGATTTGGCCGATGGGGAGTCCATCCGTTCCGCCGCAGCGCACATCCTGCAGCAGACCGGAAATACCCTTGGGGCATTGGTGAACAACGCCGGTTATTGCCAGGCCGGCGCCTTGGAAGACCTTTCCGCGGATGTCCTCCGGCAACAGTTTGAGGCGAACGTGTTTGGCTCGAATGAACTCACCCGCCTTCTGTTGCCCGTCTTCCGCCGCCAGAATTGGGGCCGCATCGTCAACATCAGCTCCGTGTTCGGGCGAATCAGCTCCCCCATGGTAGGCGCCTATTGCGCCTCCAAATATGCCGTTGAATCCCTTTCCGATACGTGGCGCATTGAATTGTGGCGCACCGGAATCGGCCTCTCGATTGTGGAACCGGGAGCCATTATCACCGAGTTCCGCCGAAATGCCGCCCATATGCTGGAACAGACCGCCTCCCGGGAGACGTCCCGCTTCAATGCGGTTTATGCCAAGGAAATCGAACGCCGAAAGCGGCAGAAGAAGAAACGCGACTTTTTCACCCGGCCGCCCGAGGAAGTCGCCATCAAAGTGCTCCATGCCCTTGAATCCCGGCGTCCCCGGCGGAGGTATCCGGTGACCCCTTGCGCCTACCTGGTCGATGCCGTTGTCCGCTTCGTTCCGCAAGCATGGACGGATCGCCTGCTGGCCCGCCGCCTGCCCCGGCCGGAGAGCTCCCCAAAAGAGGCCGCCAGATGAAATACCGTCCCAAACATGTGCTGGAATACGTCCTTCTGCGAACCGCCTGCGGCATCCTCTCTCTTTTGCCGTACCGTGCCGCGCTGGTGTTCGGATGGATCGTCGCCAAGCCCGCTTTCTGGCTTCTGCAAAGTCGGCGGCGGGAAGCCATCCGGCGGCTCCGAATCGTGCTGGGAGCTGACCTCCCTTTCAGGAAAGCCAACGCCATTGCTTGGCAATCCTTCCGCAATATCGCCTTTAATCTGGTGGAAATGGTTTATATGAGCCGTCCTGCGTCCTGGCAACGCCCCCTGAACATGGAGATGCAGAAGGCCTTGGTTGAATTCAAGGCCTATGTCGACCTCCATCCCGGCCAGGGTGGAATTTTTTCCTGCGCCCACACGGGCAACTGGGAACTGGCCGGGCTTCTCGCGCCCCAATGCGGTATCCGGATGTTCACTATTTTCGCGGCACAGAAGAATCCACTGGTCAGCCGTTATCTGAAACGGCTCCGGCACGGCCCCAATGTGGAATTAATCCAGCGCGGAGCCCTCAACTTGCGCGAAATCCTAGCGAATTTGAATGGTGGAAAATTCATGGCCCTCATGCCGGATCTGCGGTCCAAACAACCGGGCGTTCCGGTACATTTTTTGGGTGGAACGGCCAATCTATATCCGGGAATGGGACAGTTGAGCCGACAGACCGATGTCCCGATCTTTCTGGCCATTACCAAACGGCATGGCTGGACCCGCCATACCCTCGATTTATATGGCCCGTTCCAGCCGGATACCTCCCTGCCCAAAAAACAGGATATCTCCCGCCTGATGCAACAGGTCATGGATATCGTTGACTCGGAAATACGAAAAAATCCGGAACAATGGTTTTGGTATAATAAACGGTGGATCCTCGATCCCTTGGCTTCCTGATGGGAAACGGTATTTTTTTGAGGCCGATGAACGAAACCTGAATGGGAATTCTATCTGCGGCCTTGCCGTTAAAAATCCGAAGAACCCCGCATCCCCTTCCCGTTTCCGTATTTTCCCTTCCCTGCACCGGCCCTGAAGAGCGTCCGCCCCCCCTCTGAAGGCGGAGCATCCGTCTTTCTTTCTCTCATGTAGGGCTTGCCATGCGCAAATTCAATATGCCAGATTGAATCTCCCGGAGGAAAAAGATATGAAACGGAACAGATTCATCAGTGGGCTTTTCGCCATCATGCTGGCTTGCGGCGCACAGGCGGAAGCGGAAAGTGTGGTTTCCCGATTGCTTGATTCCTATGCATCCGTACAGAGCCTGAGTTGCGAACTCCGGCGGGACACCTCCCTGCCGGACGGGGAGACGCTCCGCATGTTGAGCCGGATTTATTATCAACAACCGGATAAACTCCATGTGGAAAACTTCAGCCCCATCAAACGGCGGATCCTATCGGACGGCGCCGTCTTCCGTAGCTATACGCAAGGGGCTCCCAAAGGCTTTTCCCGGCCCGTGAACGAGCTGAATCAGGAAATGCTCATCAACCTCCGAATGTTGCCGGGCTCCAACGCCAATTTGTTGGAAGCCCTCCGGGACCTGACGGAAATTCCCCTGGAACCGACGAAAGATTTCCCGACGCGTGTGGGATACGACAATGCGGGCCGGTCCTTTACCGTCCTTTCCCTAGATGCCGAAGGACGGTGGTGCCGGATGGAGGTCTTTGGCTCGCAGGCGATGAATGACCGAAGCGTGGATGCGGTTTACTCCCATTTCCAGGAAATCAAGCCGGGCGTTTGGCTTGCCTGCCGCCAGGAATCCAAACTTGCCATACAGGGGCTACATCGGACGGAAACCGTGCGGATTGATGCGATATCCGCAGAAACGGCTCTCCCGGCCTCTTTGTTTGACTCCGCCCCATTTTTCAAAGGCGTTGAGTTTGTAGATTCTTTTGAAAAAATAGCACCTTAACGCCCCTTCCTCTTCTGTGAGTTGTATCCACCGTCACGGCAAAGAAGCACATTTTTTCACCCAAAAATGGTTCAGACAATTTTACCTTGTCTTGGGGCTTCGGCCTGCTACAGTATGAGGAAAAGAAAAGTGGAATAAACCGGAGGTCCGAATGATGAAAATAGTTGCCTGTTTACTGGCCTGTCTATTTGTTTTACTGGCTTTTGCTCCAGCCGCCATGGCTCGTGAAAGTGGCGGTGTGGTTGGTTTTGTGATCGGCTGTTGCTTCGGCATCCGTTCCGCAGCGGCCTATAACGAAGGCAAAGACCTGCATTGGCGTGAATGGGGTCTGATCATTCCCCTCTTCAACTGGGTGGTCAGCATCTTGAATGGTGTGGACGGCATGGATGGCGTCACCTCCTCGGATTTGGCCGCCAGCTATGGCGCTTCCTATTACTAGCCCTGATTTAAGTAAACATAAGGAGAAAAAAATGAAAGTAGTCGCATGTTTGATGGCGTTGCTGTTTGTGCTGATAGCGTTTGCCCCCGCCGCAATGGCTCGTGAAAATGGTGGTGTGATTGGTTTTGTGGTCGGTTGCTGCTTCGGCATCCGTTCCGCCGCGGCTTATAACGAAGGCAAAGACCTGCATTGGCGTGAATGGGGTCTGATCATTCCCTTCTTCGGCTGGGTGGTCAGCATCTTGAATGGTGTGGACGGCATGGATGGCGTCACCTCCGCCAAATTGGCCAGCCAATACGGCGCCAATTACTACTAAGTCGATAGTGTCCGTTTTTCGGGCAATATGGACAGGGATTCCGGGAATATTTCCCGGAATCCTTTTTTGTGCCCTTTGGGGAAGCCCTCTCCCCTGCCTGGCCGCTCCTTTGGATCTGGCATGGGAGCTTTTCGAGGAAACCCGCTGGAAGGAAGCCCACCTGGAAAGCCGCAGGGTTCTGAACGAGGAAAAGAACACGGAAGCCCTCCTTCAGCAAGCCCGTTTGCTTTCCTCTCTTTGCATCTTGCGTCAGAACCCGGGAGACCCCGCCGCCTTGGAGACGTTGAGCGCCCTATGGACCTCCGCTTCCACTCCCCTGGCCACGCGTTGCCTTGCCGCCTATGAGGCGGGACGCGCATGGGATGGTCGGCACCCCTCCCCGGAAGCATTGGACGCGTTGAGCTTTGCCTATCTGCATGCACGGGACACCGAGCTTTTCTGGCGGGCCGGGTGTTCCCTTTATTACTATCTCCAGCAGGATGCCGCCGCCCGGAGGAATGCCCCTGGACTCTGGCAATCCCTCCTAAGCTGCAGATCCGTCTGGCCCCCCGCCGTCTGGCAGGAATCTCGACCGGATTCCGCCCGATCCTCCATCGGCGCACTGCCCGGCAAATGGATTGTCAGTTTTTACCGTTCCCAAATTTCATCCGCCATTGGAGCGCGTTGCGATCTTTTACCCAGCTGTTCGGAGTATTTTTTGCAGGCCAGCCGAAAGCACGGCCTCCTCGGCATCCCGATTATGGCCGACCGCTTCATCCGGGAATCCTCCGTAGTCGCCACCCGCAGGAATCCTGTGGTGATGCCAAACGGCCGCATTCGCTACGCCGACCCCCTTGCCGACCATGATGAATGGCTCTCCACCCCCTGAAGGGATCTCTTATGAACCTGTTTTTCCGTTCGATCTTCCGCCTCCTCCCGGCATCAGCCCTTTTGTTCTGCACCGCAGGACTGTGCGGAGGTACAGGATGGGCGGCAGAACCACCGACCTTCGATCTAGCGATGGAACTGGCCGGGGAAAAACAGTGGGAGGCCTCCGCGTTGGAATTCCGGCGCCTGGCCATGCTGGAGGACCTCCCAGACAAAGCCGGTTCATGGTATTGGATGG
>JAISGX010000110.1 GCA_031262805.1 Verrucomicrobiota bacterium
GCGGCGATCCAAACAGCGATCCTTCGAAGCATTTGCAAATTGCCCACGGGTTCTCCTCGGCGCTTGTAACGATTGAAAGCGTACAGAAGCCGGAACGAAAGCAAAAGGAGAAAATAGAGCGGGAGAACAAAACGTTTTATCAGCAAGACGGTCGCACTGCGTCCCCTAGGGCATCCGGGCGGCGGCGAGGCATTCGGAGGTAATGCTGCCGAAAGGCAAGCGCATGGTTTTCCACACATACTTGTTGCGAGCTTGTAAAAAGGGTTCCTCCGATTCATTCCCTTGCGGGTTCCGTCTCTTTTCAGGTATACAGGGCGCATGAATGCCATTCGTTGGTCTATTTGTCTTTCCTTCCTGTTGCTCTGCACCATGGCGCGGGCGGCTTCGTACACCCTCCGGCTGGAGGAAAATCCGACCACCGGCTACCTCTGGAGCTACACGATGGAACCTCAAGGCGTCCTGGTGGAAACCGCATCGGCCTTTGAAACCACGGGGAGAGGCATGGCCGGGGCGCCGGGTGTGCGGGTGTTTACCTTGGCTCCCGCCACCGAGGGGGATGTGGTCCTGAGGTTTGAGCTCCGCCGCCCGTGGGAAGCGGATGTGCCGCCGCTGGATACGCGGACATACCGCCTCTCCGTCTCGATGGATGGAATACGGGAGCAGAATGAATGAGGTGATTGTCCAAGCCAAAGGCCTCACGGCCGGATATGGGCTACAACCGGCCATCCGGGATGTTTCGTTTTCCATCCGACAAGGTGATTACATCGGCATCGTAGGGCCGAACGGATCGGGAAAAACCACCTTGCTCCGAACGTTGCTGGGCCTGCTGTCTCCCCGGAAAGGCTCCATTGACTTGTTCGGTATGTCCTTGGTGGATTTCCGTGATTGGCGGCGGATCGGGTATCTGCCGCAGGCGGCGCAGTTGCCGTTCCGCCGTTTCCCGGCGGATGTCCGCGAAGTGGTGGCCTCCGGCCGGAGTGCAGGGCTTCGTTTCCCGAAACGATTGAAGACGGCGGATCGAGCAGCGGTGGACCGGGTTTTGCATCAGGTGGGCCTCCAGGACATGGCGCGGCGGATGATCGGCGAATTGTCGGGAGGGCAGTTCCAGCGGATCTGCTTGGCGCGGGCGTTGGCGGCGGAACCGGATTTGCTGGTGCTGGATGAACCGACCTCGGCGTTGGATCCCGCTTTTCGGGAAGAGTTCTACACATTGCTGGCGGACCTGAACCGAGAAAAACAGACGACCATTCTGCTGGTGACGCATGACAGCGCCACCATCGGCGCGCATGCCTCTCGGTTGCTATACATGGATGAGCGCATCATTTTCGACGGCAGCTTCAACGATTTCTGCCTTTCCCCGCAAATGACGGATTATTTTGGTCCGGCGGCCCAGCACATGTTGTGCGGACGCCATGCGCCGCCGCATCCCTGCTGCCCCGGCAACGATCCTGCGGCCTGCGGACAGGACGGCACGACAAAGGGGCATGCGCCATGAGCCTTTTCTGGGATGCCCTGCACATGGGCTTCATGCAGCGCGCGATGCTGGCGGGAACGTTTGTTGCTGTTTCCTGTGCCTGCCTCGGCTTGTTCATGGTGCTACGGCGGCAGGCAATGATCGGCGACGGCCTTGCGCATTTCACGTTTGCAGCGGTTGGACTGGGATTGTTTCTGGGGGCGGCACCATTGCTACTGGCGCTACCGCTGGTGATGGCGGCTTCCTTGTTGATCCTGCATGTACCGGAGCGGACCGGCCTGCTGGGGGATTCGGCGATCGGTATGATTTCCGCCCTCGGCCTGGCGGGGGGCGTGCTGCTGGCCGGCCTAGGACAAGGCATCCATGTGGACCTGCTGGGTTATTTGTTTGGCGATATTTTGGCGGTGAGTCGGATGGAGACGATTCTGGCCATTTTGGCATCCTTCTTCGTGGTGGGATTGATTGTGCTGAACTATCACGATTTGTTTGCCCTGACGTTCGATCCCGTGCTGGCCAAAATCAGTGGCGTTCGGACGGAACGCCTGATGCGCCTGATGGCGGTGTTGGTGGCGGTGACGGTGGTGCTGGGGGTCCGGGTGGTGGGCACGTTGCTGATTTCCGGACTGCTGGTATTTCCGGCGGCAACAGCCCTTCAGGTGGCCCGGCGATTCCGAACGGCGTTGGTTCTCGCGGCATTGATTGGAGCAGCGAGCGTTCTGCTGGGCATTACCGTTGCGTTCCTGCTGGATCTGCCAGCGGGGGCGGCCATCATCCTGCTGAATGCCGTGTTTTTCGGCCTAGCATTGGTGATCCGTCGAATTGGCGCCTGATTTCGCCGCCGGGCGGACCAGCCTTCGTTTCGCCTCAAAACGGCACGGGAAGGGCAACCGCTGCCCGACAAGCCGCTCTCGCCAACGCAGGAATAACCATGGGGAACCGCCTCCTAGGCCTCCTTCCCGCCCATGGCCGCCTCTTTTCCTAAACACGGTGGGAGTTCATAAAATCCATCTTGATTCCTGTGTTCCACTCCAGCGTTGCATTTTGTTCCGAAACCGCCATGCTGGGGTCCACATGAAAAGCCTTGTTTATCCCCCCGAACTGGAAGCCTACTGGGTGAAAACCGCGCAAGCGGCAACCAAAGGAACATCCCTGCGTGACACCCTCCACCGCATCCTGCCGGACATCCAGCGGCTGGCGGACCGATTCACGCTGGAGCGTCCCGCGCTACACGCCGCCGCCACGCCATATTTGAAGGATACACGGACCTGCGCCGCCTATTCCCTCTTTTTCACGCCGCAATCCTATATGCGGATGGCATATATCCTTTCGGAGCGGCCCCTGCCGCCGATAGGAGAAAAGCCACTTCGCATCCTGGATCTGGGAGCTGGAACAGGCGGCGCGTTATGGCCGCTGCTGGATGTGCTGGCAGACCGGCCTTCGCAGGTGACGGCATGGGATGCCTCGCGTGCGGCATTGCGCTGCCTGCATGACGCTTTTTCCGCCCTGCGGCGGAGCCGGTGGCCCCAAACCATCCTGCGAACCCAAGCGGCAGCGGTGAAGGATTATCTTCCCGGCCCGGAGCGCTATGATTATATTTTGCTACATTATGTATTGAACGAACTTTCAGCGGAAGAACGCTCAACCCTACTGGCGCGAGCGGCCCGCTCCCTGGCGCCGGAGGGCACCTTGATCCTGTGCGAACCGTTGCTCCATGCGGAGGGGGATTATATGCGGGATATCCGGACAGCCGCCCTCCAGTCGTTTGGCCTGCATCCGCTGGCGCCCTGTCCGCATGCCGGTCCCTGCCCATTGGGTGAGCCCTGCCAGTGCGTCCGGACCTGGCCCTTGACACAAGCGACGCAAATTCTGAACACGGCTCTCCGCCGCGACCTGCGCCATCTGGCGTATTCTTTTCTCATGTTGAGCCCCACCCCGGCGCTGTCTTCCACCACCGGGACGCTCCAGGTCCGTTTGATCGCACCGCCCACCCACGCGAAAGGCCATACAATCTGTCCCGCCTGTTGCCCGGATGGCGAACTCCACCCGATCCAACTCCTTCACCGACACTTAGATGCGCCTGGCCGAAAGGCAGTCCGCCATCTGGAACGGGGACAATGCTTGGCTTTACGCGATCTACTCGCCTCCCGCTCCGCCGAAGCGCCTTGGAAGGGCCTTCCGGTTGATCTTGCCGCACCGGGGGCTTCGTGATAGGCTCCTCTCGACTTTCAATCCAACCCACTGGAGAACGCATTATGAAGATCGCCTCGTTTTTTGCCGCCGCCCTATTTCTGCTTGTCCTTGGCGCCGCCGCCGCCCCCGTCATGTATTCTGTTGACTCCACCTTCATCGATCAAATCGGTTATGATGTGGAGGCCCGGACGCTGGTCGTGCAGATGGTGAACAGTTCGGATGTCTATTCCTATGCCAATGTGCCGGAGGATATTTTCCAACGGTTTCTCCAAAGCGAGTCCAAAGGCCGGTACTACGTGGAGCACATCAAGGGGAAGTATACGACGATGCGCGACTAGCGCACGAAAACCGGCTCCCTTGCGAACAAAAAAAACGGCGGAGCCATCCGCCGTTTTCATGTGTGTTTTCCCGTTGCCGGTCAGGGCATGGGGGGAAAATCAAAACGGGTCTGGAACAGTTCCAGCAACCGGTCCGCCACTTGTTCCTCGTTTTCTCCTTCGACGGTAACGACAACGGTGTTGCCCAAGTGCATTTCCAGCGAAAGTAGCTGCAGGACAGAGCTGAGATCGACCGAACCATTTTCATTGGTGATGGTGATTTTTCCGGGATAGCTCATGAACTCCTTCACAATCAGAGCGGAAGGGCGGCAATGAATTCCCTGGGGATTGGCAATGGTGGCTTGTCTGGTTTGCATGGGTCCTTTCGAAAGCCGCGCATTGGGCCATAAAGCCCAAAGCGAGTCTAGCCCAAAATTTCATTTACCGGATGGCGGTAGCCGATTCCTGAGGAAGAACCGACACGCGGACTTCTTGGACCAATGGAATCCCTTTTCCGCCTTGGAGGCGCCAAGGAATGCGGTTCCGCCCAGGCTGTAACACCAGAGCAAAGGCATGGGTTTGCGAGCGGCCGGGCTGTAGGGTGAGAAGCACTTCGTTGTTGACCCGGAGCCGGGCCATGTCGTTTATCGCGAAACCGGTGACCTCCACACGCATCGGGGCCTCTTCTTCCGTGAGGTTGTAGAGATCCATCCAGCCATCTTGCTCCAGAATGTGGTAATCTGAAAAATCGCCCTGTTGCCATGGTTTGAAAATACGCCAGCCGCCGCCAAAAAACCAACTGGCGGCGGCGCCGTTCCGCCGGGCCCGCTCGGCAATGTCTTCATGCGTATCATAAAAAATTTCCACTTCGAGCCGGCCTCGTTCAAAATAAAAGTCTTCCGCGGGAGCGAAGCCGGTTTTCCGGAGCCAGAGGCCGGCGGTGTTGGTGACGACAGCCCGGTGAGTGAACCAGGTTTCCGGCCACGTCCAAAGCCCCATTCTGGCTTCATGGTTGCGGGCCAAACGGATGAAGGCCTGGGCCTGGTTTTGTTCGAAAGCCGCCCGAGTCCGTGCGCGCCAGTTGAGGGCGACATATTGCTCATAGGGTTCGTCCGGGACGGTAAAGTGAACCCGCACCTGTTCGGGAGCATAAAGGGCCATTTCGTTCCAGGGTTCCAGCCAGCGGTCCACGAGCGCGACATCGCCCGGTTCCAAATTGGCATTCAGCCAGGTTTGAAGCGTGCGGTAAGGCGTGGGTTTTCCTTCGAGCCGAGTAATCATCCACGCCGGATAGGCCAATACGCCGGCCACCGCTAGGATGGTCACGAGCATGCCGATGGCGTGAATGCGACCGTTCCACAACGTCCAAAACCGATCCATGCTCATCACCGCCCATGCCATCAGGAGTGGTCCATTGGCGGAAAAATAGGCCCATTTGGCCGCTTGACCACCGCCGACGCCGGCAATATAGGCATAGGAGGCCAACAAGCAAGCGCCACAGAGACCGGTGATGGTTCCATACAGCACATCTCGGGGGATCCGACGTTGCTTTCTTTTCCATGAGGCGATTAGGGCGGCCATGCAGACGAAAACCAGCAACAACAGCCCCATGAGATTGGCCCCCCCCATATACAATGGAACCACACGGGCCGCCACCCAATGGAAATCCGCCCCGATATGCGTTGTTTCCGCAGATGCCGCCCGTTGCATTTCGTGGAGGGCCCTCCATATCCACCGGCTCATTCCGACGGCCAGCCCCACCCCCACCATGGCCATAGCCATGAGATGGCGGTTCCGTTCCGCCGGGGATGCCGCGCCCTTCCACCCGGACACCACAAGCCAAAGACCGACCACACCCGCCACAATCCACGCCGACATATGGCTTAAACAAGCCAATACGCTCCATCCCCCCCACTCGACCATTTCCCACGCTTTCAGCCGACCGCCAGCAGATAACCGGGCGGCAAAATCCGCGCCGCGCAACGTCATGCCCGCAGCAAAAAACATGACCAGTCCGTAGTAATAGGCTTCCCTGGAATGATACACATGATAAGGGAGCACGGCCATCCACACCCCCATGAGCATGCCGCACCAAATCCCCTTCCGCCGTCCGACCCAAACGGCACAGAACAGAACGGTCAAGATTCCAAGACAGGCAAAAGGCTGGCGGAGCACAGACTCGTCGGGAGGCTGCCGAGTGAAACGCGCCCACAGAATCGGGATGGAGTCCGCCAGCGGGATCTGGTTGAACCATGGTGGGTTTTTCCACAATTCCACCACGGATTGATCCTGACGAATTGCGTTTAAAAAATTGATTTCATCGCTTCGAACGGCTGAATGGCCCAAATCCACCCCTCGGAAGAAGGCCGCCAAGGCCAGAACCCCGCCAAACCCGACGATCCATCTCCAGCATTGGTTTTTCATTTTTGAGGCCCTCAAGGTGGCGTTGGGCCCTGTTGCAACTCCTGCGCCCAAAATGGAGGCAGATGGTCCCATACTTCAATGTTGGCAAACACATCGCCTTTTCGTGGCCCATGCCGTTTCGCCCATTCCGACATGCGTGTGATGCCTTCCTGCAGGGTCAACGGCTCCGCCCCCGGGACCGCCCGGCGGATTTTATCGTGCGAGGCGTATGCTTCTTTGACCTCATTGCGGGCGTCCAAATAGGTCACGCGGGGCTCAACGCCGAAGGCCTGGCCGATATATCCAATCAACTCATTGACGGTATGGGGCGCATCCGATCCCACATTGTAGGTTTCGTTCCGGCACGCCGGATTCAACAAGGCCTTCACCATCACGGGCGCCACATCGCAGATATGCGAAAAGGCCCGTTTTTGTTCTCCGTCTCCAAACACAGTCAACGGCTCCCCCCGCATGATCTGGCTCATGAAAATCCCGATGACATTGCGGTAGCGATCGCCGATATTCTGGCGTTCCCCATATACATTGTGGGGGCGAAAGACCACCGAGTCCAAGCCGAACATCCGCTTGGCCGCCCGCAAATCCAATTCGACGGCATACTTGGCAATTCCATAGGGGTCCTCCGGCCGGGGTTCGGTCTCCTCCAGCATGGGGAGCTGGTTGGTGCCATACACCGCAATAGAGGATGTAAACCCCAAGACCGGCACATGATGCCGAACGCAGGCGTTGATGATCTGCATGCTGCCCACCACGTTATTCGTGTAGTTATAGGCTCGAATGAAATGGCTCAACCCTTCCGCAGCATAGGCCGCCAGATGGAACACCAGCTCAAAGCGTCCTTCGGAAAATACCTGCTCCACCAATGCGGCATCGGTCACGCTACCCCGAATGAACCGGGCGCCGGATGGAATGTTTTGCTCAAACCCGCCACTTAGATCGTCCAAGACGGTCACATGGAATCCCAGCCGCAGAAACTCATCCGCCACATGGGAACCGATGAAGCCGGCCCCTCCCGTCACAAGTACATTCATTGCTCACGTCCTCCCCAAAAAAGTCACTTTGATCAAGCCTTCCATAAAACCAACGGCATACCAGACATCCGACCAGACGCCCAAGGCGGAAACGGCCCATACATCGCGGAATCCGACCCACAAGCACAAGGCCAGGTAGGTGAGATAGCGGACGCCCACCCACCCCATCCAGACCCACAGCCATAGAGGGAACCCCATCGAGAGCACCAGCATGGCGAAGCCCAGAGCGGTGAAAAACAGCTGGAAAACCCGGTGCCATGCGCGATGGTTCCGGTTGGGTGTGGTCCGTTCATATGCTTTTTTCCCATATTTCAACGCAATGAAGGCCTGGCCACGGGCATAGGTCCGCTGTTTTCGGATGACTTTCGCCACCGTGTCCTGCGTGCCGCCGAATGCAGAAGTGAAGCGGCTGGAGGAATCCTGAACCAATTTCCGGTTTCGGGCACGCAAACGTGCGGAAATGTCCTGGTCTTCGGAGGTCAGGACAAAATGCTCATCAAAGAAATTGACGGCCTTCAAATCCTCCAGACGAAAAAGATCGGCTTTGCCTTCAATAAACGAGATCGGCTGAACTCCCTGTTCTGCCGGTTCCCGCGGGATGAGGTTTAAGGCCAAGTACAAGCGGTCGGCGAAGGACATCCGATCCACGTCGGCAAATAGATACTGGCCGGTGGCCACGGCTGCAGAGGGGGTTGCCTCCAGAATGCGAACCAGATTCCGAATATAGCCGGCTTCCAGCACGCAATCCGAATGGAGAGTCATGGCATAGGGCGCCTCCACGCGGCGCAGGCCTACGTTATACGATTTCGCCAAACCCAGATTGACCTCGTTGGTGATCACTTCCACACGGTTATCATAGGCCGCCAATACATCCGGCAATGAGTCAGGAGAGGCATCATTGACCACAATGATCCGAGCGGGAAGATGGGATTGGGCCAGCAGGGCATCCAAAACCTGCCCAATGGTTCCCGCACAACGATACGCCGGAATGACCACGTCAACGGAGGGCTCCCGAGACATGCTTAGTTGCTTCCTTTCGCCCGGGTATCCGTACGGATCAGATACAAAGGCCGATGCTTGCTTTCTTCAAAAATTCGGCTGACATACTGCCCGATCATGCCAAGGCCCAGCAATTGGACGCCGCCGAGGAAAAACATCACGGCAAGCAGGGAGGCCCAACCGCGGGCGAGCCGTCCGGGATCCACCATGGCGACAATCATGACATAGACCACCCATAGCGCCGCCAGCAGGCAGACCAGCAGGCCCAGCAGGAGGATCCAGCGGAGGGGCGAGGCGGAAAACGACGTGATGGCGTCGAAGGCCAGCCGGGCGCTTTTCCAAACGGGATATTTGGTCTCCCCGGCCAGGCGCGGCGCCCGGTCGTATTCCACGGCTGTCTGCCGATATCCCACCCAAGAGGTCAAGCCTCGCATGAAGCGGTGAAGCTCACGCATTTCCTTGAGGGCATCCACCACGGAGCGATCCACCAAGCGGAAGTCCCCGGCATCCATCGGCACATCCACTTTGGCTAGGCGGCGGAATACACGGTAAAAAGAGGAGGCGAGAAACGTCTTGAACCAAGTTTCCCCCTGGCGGCTACGGCGCACGGCATAAACCACCTCCGCGCCTTCCCTCCATTTGGCGATCAATTCAGGAATGACTTCCGGCGGGTCCTGCAAATCGGCATCCATCACCACCACGGCATCCCCATCCGCCCGGTCCAGGCCGGCGGTAATGGCCATTTGGTGCCCGAAATTGCGGGAGAGGCGAAGCACACGCACATGGGCGTGGCGGCCGGCCTGCGCCACCGCCCATTCGGCACTGCCATCGGTGCTGCCGTCGTCCACCAGCAGCAGCTCCCATGCTTCTTCCCTTCCGGCAAACACCGAGGAAAGACGCTCCAAAAGCACCGGCAACGTCTCTTTTTCATTCCAAAAAGGAACCACAATGGAAATTTTTTTCGGCGGACTCATCACGGCGCATCATACCCAATGCGCCGGGCACAGGCAACCGGCAAGCTCCATAATCTATTCTTAATTATTTTCGTGACTTCCCGTCATGCGCTATTTAAGCTCCTCACCATAAGCAGGTGCCGTGAGATGCGAAAGGGTTCCAAGCGCGATTACGCGTGGCCGGCGCAGCGGAACTGCAGAACGTCGGATGGTGATGCTTCCTGTCCGAAAACATGGAGAATAGAGCATGGAAAAGAAAATGCCTTACATCAAGATTACCAAGGATGGGCCATATCTGGTTTATGGTGTTCCCCAAATGGTGCAGGAAACCATCACGCCGGACGAAAACGGCGTTTCGATCCGCTATACGCAGGGGCGATCTTTTGAGATCAAGGAAATCCCGACGGCGCTCTGCCGGTGCGGCCAATCCCGCAATGCGCCCTATTGCGACGGCACCCACAAGCAGGCGAATTTCGATGGAACGGAATCCGCCAGTTTTGAGCCCATTCTGGAAGGAGCCGAAGCCATCGAAGGGCCGAATTTAACGCTGATGGACAATGAGAAGTATTGCGCCTTCG
The DNA here is from genome assembly GCA_031262805.1 of Verrucomicrobiota bacterium. Classification (GTDB taxonomy): domain Bacteria; phylum Verrucomicrobiota; class Kiritimatiellia; order CAIQIC01; family Lenti-01; genus JAISGX01. Next base: position 9,964 of record JAISGX010000110.1, read on the forward strand.
CCCGGTTCTGCGATGCCGGAAAACGCGTCTGGAACTTGGTGCTGGACGGCACCCCGGATTCCGACAAGCTGGCCATCCGTGAAGCATGCGACTGCCCGGCGGGCCGCCTGATGATGTTCGACCAGCAAGGCAAAGCCATCGAGCCAGACCATCCGGTTTCCATTGCCGTCATTGAGGATGGCGGACTCAAAATCAGCGGGCCGTTGTGGCTCCGCGGCGGTATTCGCGTGGAAAGCGAAGACGGCCGAAGCTATGAAGTCCGCAACCGCCAGACGGTCTGCCGCTGCGGCTACTCTGACAACAAGCCGTTCTGCAACGGCGCCCATGCTTCCGCCCGCTTCCATGCCCAGACGCCTCCAGAAGGCGGCGAGGTCTAAGCGACCGGAGAATTCCACATTCATCCGAACGAAGCCCCACTCCTATGGAATGGGGCTTTTTTGTGTTTCCATTCGGGAGAATCCGCCCAGCCCTCATGCGCCATCATGGTCCATGCTGGGGGCTTCCACCGTCATCCGGTTTTCAATCAGGCCGTTTTCATCAACAAAGGCGGCCTGGACCCTTCCCCAAATGGGGCAGGCGGCGGCCCTCAGACGGCCGAACACGAGCGGGATGGGGAAATGGAGGCGGCATACGCATCCAGAGAGGCAGAGCTTTTCATCAATCCCAGTTGGATCAACTGTTGGGGGCCTTTCCATTGTTGTGCGCCAGCGTGCCACAGGGAGAAATCCCCTTCCCGTTCAAACTCTTCGGCATAGGCCTTGTATTCCGCAGAGGCATTCCAATAGAGTCCCCGCCGCGCTTCCCGCAGGGCTTTTTCACGGAAGTCCTGCAAATATTTGAAATGCAGAACGGCCCCCTGCTCTTCCGCAATTTCCGCCCCTTCCATGGTATGAAGCCCCAAGCGGAGAAACTGCCCGGGACGATAGGTAAAGAAAGGATATTTGGAACATCCGAATTCCCCGCTGAACACCCGTGCCCGGGTGCCGCCCATATAGATGCAGGAGGGGGCCTGCTTCCTGAAGACCGCCTGATACGGCACGGGCGTGTAGGTGGCGGCGTCAAACCAAGGCGCGGCATCCAACAGGGCGGCGCCTGGCTGGTAATGCAGGGAGGCCATGGTTTCCCGGCTGAACATCTCCAAAAACAGGGCATGCATGGCTTCTCGTTTCCGCTGATTGAAATAGGCGGCCAAATCGGGAATCGAAAGGCGATCCATGTGGGGATAGGCAAACAATTCGTCCGCATCGAGCACAAGGTTCCACTCCCCCACGCCATAGCGGCGGAGCAGAATTTCCAGCCACGCGATCTTGTTTCCCTTGAAAGACTGGGTGGTGGTGAACAGCGAAATTCGCGAATCGGCTTCCAGAATGTCCACGGTGCGGTCCGTCGATTGGTTGTCCAAGGCCACAACATGCGACACGCCGCGGGCAAAATGATATTCCAGCACATGCGGCAACCGGAGTTCTTCATTTCGCACAATGAGAAACAACCACACCTCGCCGCGACGCCGAGGCGGCACCCGCGCCCCGCCGCGTTGCCGAAGGCGGGGCGCCGCGAGCGTGCGGCGAACCACCCGATTCAATCGAATTTTCAGCGCCTGGTTCATTCCTGATGCTTCATGATAGCATAAACACCGGGAGTGAAAAGCCGTCTTCCGCGATTTCCCGCGTGTTCCACCGCCGCGAGTTACCGTGTGCTCCGGCTGGGGCCATTGCGTTCTTTATAACGGGCAATGACCCCGGCATCGCCCGTTTTCAGATACCATGTATGCCCTGCCAGCGGGGCTTTATTGCTGAGCGCTTTTTTCCGATCTGCACGGGGGCCTAGACTCCACACCGCCCATGCCAATGGAGCAGATTCCGAGTTGTCCGCTCGTCCGGCATCCGAACGGCAGAGGGGAAAGTCCGATGGAATCCAAACGGCATAACGCTCGTCCAACAGGTCTCCGTTCATCCAAAACCGTTCAGGCGCGGCATATTTATAGGTATGCCCCGGATGAAAGGGATCCTGCAAAATCGAGGAGGTCTTGGATTTTTCGCTACGGGACAGATAGCCCCCCTCCGCCAACTCCACCGGCAGCTGCATTACTTCGCCCTGATCGGCGGACATGCAGGACACCGTCACCGGCGGATAATGGCGGTGGTCCGTCCAATAGGCTTCCAGTGCCACGTCAACCAACCGCAAATCCGATTGCACCCGGGCCACCCGGGCCCGCTCCACCGCCGAGATAAACTGCGGCGCCCCCAGACCGAGGAGGAGCGCCAACATGGCCATCGTGACCAGCAATTCGCTCAATGTGAACGCTTGCTTCAATCGATTTTCCTTTTCAAACGATAGGACCGGGTCGGCCGCCCGTCTTCATCCTCCACGACCACTCGAAGCACAGGAGTCGCATCCAGTTGCTTCCATTCAGGGGAGGCGGAGAGCTCATCGCACGCCTCCAAAACATATCCTTCGTAATCCAATGGGAAAGAGAGTTCCATCCCGCCGGAGGCCCCGGCGCGCAGGTCCAGCATCGGGCCGATCTCTTGGACAAACAACTCATATCCGTTGGTCTGTCCACCTTCCTGGTTCAAAATGCCCACGGCGGTGAAAAAGCCGACCGGCGGCGGTCCCAGATCCACACGCGGTAGCCGCAGAACAAACGGGCGGCCGTCGGCGTCTTCCACACGGCATTGACGGGCGGCCCATTCGTTGGTTGGGCACCAGCCGTTTGTCGAAATCAGGCGGAGGCCATCTATCCGCACCCGCATGCCCTGCCAATGTTCTCCGCCGAAGGCCCGGGTGGCATCAAAGATCTGCGTGCCGTCCTCCCGCACGAGATCGGAGACGGCCACCACCTCCGCCTGAGGCAGGCCGACATTGGGTTTCAGTAGCGAAACATCAAAATTGTTGTTCGTCGCCGTGCGGTGGTTTTCATTGATGTTACGCTTTCCGCTGTAAAACAGGGAGATTCGGGCGGTGACTTCCACCAGATCGCCTTTGCGAAAAACCCGGCCGTCGGCATCCTGCAGAACCCGGCGCACTTCCGGGGTCCACGCCGGACCGTAATCGTTTCCCACCGGCACCCACGGACCGATGGCTTCATAATTCTGCGCCATATACAGGGCCGTTCCGCCGCGATCGCCTTCCACGCCCTGAATGAACATCTGGTAGACGGCCCCCACGCTCCCCCCATTCGTTGCCTCGGGGTCGTAGGCCGTGTCAAACATTTCGTCGGCATCTGTCACCAAAATGCCGCGGATGACAAAACCGGTCGGCCCGGTATAGCTGCTGGTGCCGTCGGCATGGACCGCCTGCAGTTCCGAATGCGTCACCACCGGCAACTGCGCGCCGGCAAACCCGGCGGCGGCAAGCCAAAACAAGGGCCACCGTGCACCATGCCGCCCCCTCATTACGGCACCCTCTCGGCGGAGGTGATGATCAACTCGGCATGCCGCACGCCACGGAGTGCCAAAAAGGAATCCGCCAGCTCCCGTAGACGACGGGCCGGGCCGGAGACGACCAACACTTCCATGCAGTTGTGGTGAGACAAATGCACATGCATGAGAGAGAGGATCAATCCTCCCAGCTTGTGCTGCAGGTTCGTCAGCTTGGCCTGCAGATTCCGGGCATGGTGATCATAGACCAGTGTGATGGCCCCGGTGAGAGACCGGCGATCGTGCTGCGCCCGGTGTTCCAAGGCTTTTGAGCGGATCAGCTCCGTCAAAAACGCCGACCGGCTCGGGAATTTGGATTCGGTGGCCATTTTATCCAATTCCACAGCCAGATTCTCCGGAATGGACAGACTGATGCGCGTGGCTTTGCCGCTTGCTTTATTACCTTTATTCATTTTCTTAATAAGGACATGATTGGCCGTCTTCGTCAATAGCGAAACGCAGGATGCATGCCGGTTTTTCCTTGTCCACTGCGGCAACCTGTCGCATCGTTTCCTCATGAATGTGCTGGTTCTTGCTTTTTGGCTTTTGAGCGCGCTGCCGGAGGCTCCTCTTGTAGACATCGTGCTGCGTCAAGCGGACCGAACGCCGGAAATGCAGATGGAGGATGCCTACAAATGGCTTTTTCAAGCCACCCGGGGCGGTGAACATGCCGAACCGGATTCCGCGGCGGCCCGGCTCCGCCTGGAACGGGAATGGGCGGGGTTGAACGAGACGCCCCTCGTGGGCGAAGCCCTTTGGACGCCGCTAACTCCGGATGGCTCCATCGTTCGCCTGAACCTCCGTCCCTATTGCCATGCGGGAGGTTCACCGGATGCCTTATTGCAGGCTTTTCTTGATGGCGCCGATTCGTTTTCGGCATCGAACCGGGCATTCCAGAGGGCTTGGCGACACCTAGGACGCAACCTCCAAGAAGAATCCGCCGGGGCCCTCTCCCACACCGAATGGAAACGGATGGACCGGCAGATGCGCCGACAAGGCTATCCGGCCGTACACCACAGCCAAGCGTACCGCCAAACCTATTTTCCAGCCTACCGCATCCTTCCCCGGAAACAGCTGAACCAGCTTTTGAACACCCTCCCAAGGGAAGATGAAGATTAGCAAAAGATTGTAAGTTCCATTGGATTCGATAGGCTTGGCGGAAAAGAACAACCTGGAGGTCATCTATGTTCCATATTGAATCCATTCACGCCCGAGAAATTCTTGATTCCCGCGGAAACCCGACCTTGGAAGCGGACGTCCGCCTGACAGGCGGCGGCTTCGGCCGGGCGTCCGTTCCCTCCGGCGCATCCACCGGCGTTCACGAGGCGTTGGAGCTGCGCGACGGCGATGCCAAACGATATGGTGGCAAAGGCGTGTTGAAAGCGGTGAAGAATGTCAACGGCCCAATCGCCAAGGCGCTTCGCGGCATGGATGTCCGCGGGCAGGCGGAGCTCGACGAAGTCATGTTGAAGTTGGACGGCACGCCGACCAAATCCGCCCTCGGCGCCAACGCCATTCTGGGCGTTTCGCTGGCGGCGGCGCATGCCGCGGCGAATGCTCTGGAAATTCCCCTATACCGGCATATCGGCGGGCTGAACGCGCATGTGCTACCGGTGCCGATGATGAATGTCATCAACGGCGGAGCCCATTCCGATGCGCCGATTGATGTGCAGGAGTTCATGATTGTGCCGCGCGGCGCCAAAACCTTCAGCGAAGCCTTGCGCATGGGCGCGGAGGTGTTTCATGCTTTGAAGAAGATCCTGCAGAAGAAGGGCCTCTCCACCGCCGTCGGCGATGAAGGCGGCTTTGCGCCCGCCCTGAGCGGCAACACGGAAGCGCTGGAAGTGCTGGTGGCAGCCATTTCTGCGGCGGGCTACGAGCCGTGCAAGCATGTGTTCCTTGCATTGGATGTGGCCTCGAGCGAATTCTTCGATGCCAAGACGAAGAAATATGTCTTGAGCAAGAGTGACAAATCCAAACGCACGGCGGCGGAGATGGTGGCGTTGTATGCGGATTGGATCCAGCGCTTCCCGATTGTGAGCATCGAAGACGGTTGCGCGGAAAATGACTGGGACGGATGGAAGCTCCTGACCGACAAGCTGGGCGGCGAGATCCAGCTGGTGGGCGACGATTTGTTTGTGACCAACACGAAGTTTCTCCAAAAGGGGATCGACTTAGGCGTGGCCAATTCCATCCTGGTGAAAGTGAATCAAATCGGCACGTTGACAGAAACCCTCGCCGCGATCGACCTGGCCAAGCGGCATGATTACGCCACCGTGATCAGCCACCGCTCCGGCGAAACGGAGGACAGCACCATTGCCGATCTGGCCGTGGCCATCAATGCCGGACAGATCAAGACGGGCTCCCTCAGCCGGACGGACCGCATCTGTAAATATAACCAGCTCCTCCGGATCGAGGAAGAGCTGGGCGATGCCGCCGTATACGGCTGAGCGAGCGGGCTACTGAAAGGGAAGAAGGTGCGCCTCCTTCCCTTTTTTGCGCCCTGTCCTGGCCATTCGGTCGACACAGCCGCCTCTCTTCCTCCCGCCAGTGGACGGACAAAGAGAGACGGTGGCCGCCTCACCCGCTTACCACGGGACGGTACAGGCCGTGCAACAGCAACGGCCAGACCACGAAAATCCAGATGGGATTGGCGGCGGCAACCACATATCCCGCATAGTCCCGGCCAAAACAGGGAACTAGCAGGCCGCGGAGATTGTGGATCATCAGATAGAGGACACAGATGCCGAGCGCGGCGGCCAGCAGGCGATAGGCGCCGAGGCGCGACGGATCAAAACGAATGTAGGTCCGCTCCACCCACCATGAAACGAACAAGGCCACCGTTGCCCATGCGGCACGGTAGGCATCCTCCCCAAAGGAATACACGCCCTCGGGAACCAGGCGGACGCGCAGAACGGCCCAGACCAACAGAGAGAGCGCCGTGGCACCCGCCACCACCAAGCAGGCTCTCCCGGCGTGGCCTTCGCTCCAATCGTAAACCCGGCCCATTCCCCAAATGCAGGCGGAGGCTAGGAGAATGGCGCCCATGACATCCATGGGGGTGTGCACCCCGAGCACCATACGGGAAAAGCCCATCAGGGAAATCCAGAGGACGGCCGCAATCCACACCCACCACCGCCGCACAACAGCGGCAAGGCCGCCCACCAGCAGCGTGGTGTTGGCGACGTGGCCGCTCGGAAAGGAAAATCCAAAAGCACCGGCATCCGCCACCGGAAACAGCATGTCATCGAGCAACCACGGCCGGGAAATGCAGCAGACATTCTTGACCAAGCCTGTCAACAGATCGCCGATCATGACGGCAAAGGCAACGCGGTATGCCCAGCGGGCGCCAAACACCCAGAACAAGAGGCCCAGCACGGAAAGAATCCAAATTCCTTCGCCATAGCGGGTCAATTCCAGAAAAAAGGATTCATGGGCGGGCGTCCGGACTTCCTGCAGCCATTTCAACACGGTTAAATTGAATTCGCTCATGTCGTCTCCTATTTATTCCTTTTTCATGTGCTTGGATGCCTGTCGGCCGACGCTCTCCGTTATGCACCGGAACAGGGAGGAGGGAAGCCAGGAGAGGACCCATGCGCCTGCATACCGGATATCCCCGGGCATCCGCTTCCATGCACGGCCCAGATAAAACCGTCCCTGCCGAGTCCTGCCTTCACGGCACAGTCGGCTGCCGAGCACCGCCCAATGCCAGGCTTCTTGCGCCGGCGTCGGGCACATCTCCGCCCAATGCTTGGCCATCACCTTTTTATAGCTTGCCTGAAAAAGGTCCACCTTGGTGCTAAGACTATCGGCTTGCAGGCGATATTCCACCAATGGTTCCGCCACATGGCGGAAGGGTCCAAGGCGGCTCAGGCGGAGGGCAAACTCCCAATCCTCCAGTGGAGGCATCGCGGGATCAAAGCCACCGATCTGCAACGCCAAATCCCGGCGGACCATCAGAGTCTGCGGGGTGATGAAATTTCCGCGTAGTAAGGCGGGCGTCACATCGCCATCCAAGCCGGGCCGGAGACGAGGCAACACATCCAGGCTCCGACCATCGTCCCGCCGATACGAGGTATAGACGGCCACCGGAGGCACGGGGGAGGCATAGAGAGCCGACACCTGCTTTTCCAGTTTTTCAGGCAGCCACAAATCATCGCTGTCCTGAAACGCCACCCATTCTCCCCGAGCCGCAGCCAGCCCGTCGTTTCGTGCGACAGAGGGCCCCCCCCGGAGGGACCGCCTCACCAGGCGGACACGGGGGTCGGTCACGGCGCGGATGGCTTCCGCCGTCGCATCCTCCGAAGCATCATCCACCACCACGAGTTCAAAATGCGAATAGGTCTGCGCCAGTACGCTCCGGATGGAAGCTTCCACCAATCCCGCCCGGTTCCGCACCGGAATCACCACGCTGACCAAGGGAGGCCTCATCGGCCAACCGCCTCTTCCAACACATCCAAAATGCCCGCCACCGTTTTTTCCCAGGAGAATTGCCGGGCACGGGCACGCCCTTGTTGCCGAAGATCTTCCGCCACCGTCGACTGCGTCAGCACCCGGCGTAGGCCTTCCGCCATCTCGTCTTCCGAAAAAGGATCCACGAGGCAAGCGGCATCCCCCGTCGCCTCCGGGATGGCGCCGGCATTGGAGGCCACCACTGGACATCCACAGGCCATGGCCTCAAGCACCGGCAAGCCGAAGCCTTCATACAAAGAGGGAAAGAAAAGGGCATCCGCCCCGGCATACAACGCGGGCAGATCATCCGCCGGAACGGATCCCAGCCGGTGGAAACGCGGCCGTAGGTCGGCACGATCCACCGCCTGTTCCACATCGGCATCCCGCCACGATTTTCCGGCGGTCACCACCAAATCCTGCGGAAGGCGGGCCGCCAGCTTGGCCCAAGCCCCCACTCCCCTCACCATATTTTTCCGGGGGGAGAGCGAACCAGCATAAAATATATAATGCGGCGGCAACCCATATTTTTGCCGGACCGCCTCCACCCGCTCCGGTGCCAGCAGGGTGTCCAGCGGAAGCGTCACGCCCAGCGGCACCACGCGGGTTTTGGCCGCCGGAACCGGACACACCTCCAGCAGATCGGTCCGGGTTTGTTCGGAAATGCAGATCAGCTGGTCGGCTTTCCGGCACGAGGAACGGTAAAACAAGCGGTTGTAGGCCACATCCTGCCATTTGTATTCATGCAGATAGGTCCTTCGGATGGGGAAATACAGGAGATCCAGCACCATGCTCACGGTTTTGATGCCGGAGGGCAGACCATGCGGAAGCAGGGTTTTGGGCGCCAGCAGAACATCCGGGGGAGAGCGCCGGATCGCCTTTCCGGCGGCATACCACTCCCACGTCACGGGATGGAAGGCATCCACCCATACGGGGGTGACTCCAGGAAAAACGGGAGTGCCGGACGGCTGATAGGAGACCACCTCATGACCATGCCCCAATCGGGGAAGCCAGCGGAGCACCTCGTCCAATAAATTTCGCGCACCACCGATCGGAACCGATAATCCACGCGCCAACACACCAATTCGCATACTTTACATCCTGCACACTTCGCCTAGACTCTACACAAATGAATTCCTCTTTGCCTAGTAAAACCCCGCCAAGGGTGGCCGTTTCCATCCTGAATTGGAATGCATTTGCAGAAACCGCACAGTCTTTGGACGCCCTGCGGCGCCTCTCCACTGCGGACGTAAGCGTGTTCGTGGTGGACAACGGTTCCACCGATGGCTCTCCAATGCGCCTGAAAGCCCGGTTTCCCGAGGTGGAGTTCATCGACCTTCCTGACAACATCGGCTTCGGAGCCGCCAACAATGTGGTATTACGCCGCGCCAGGGAACACGGCATTCCCTTTGTCTGGCTACTCAATAATGATGCCGTCCCCAAGCCGGATGCCCTGGACGCCATGCTGAAGCGAATGCAGGAGCTTCCCCGGGCGGGGGCCGTGGGCTCGCTCATCCGGGCGGCCGAACCTCCCCACCGGGTGCAGGCTTGGGGCGGCGGAACAGTGAACACCTGGCTGGCGATGGTCCGGCATGCCGTCACGCCGCAAACCCCGATCGACTTTTTGACTGGAGCCAGCCTCCTCCTGCGGATGCAGGCGTTGGAGGAGACCGGATTTTTCGACGAAGCCTTCTTCCTGTATTGGGAGGATACGGATCTATGCTGCCGCTTGAAAGACGCTGGCTGGATCCTAGCTGTGGCGGATGGCACCGTGTTTCACCAAGGCTCCGCCACCACCGGCCGGTTCCCGAGGCAACGGGCCTATCAAAGCGCACGAAGCTTCGTTTTGTTTCTTCGCAAGCACGAATCCTTTCCTTTCTTGAAAAGTCTGACGGCCATTACCTTTCAGTCCGCCCTGAAGCTATTCACGGGAAAGGGAGCCGCCGCCCTCGGATTTTGGCAGGGGTGGGCTTCCGCCAGGACCAAGAAATAGGCTTTCCCATTTTTTTGCCTTGTCCCTCCCTTTTTCCGCTTTTGCCTTCCCTTGAAAATGAAGCCGGGCCGTATTCCAACGATGGATTTAGCAGGTTCATGTTTGGCGTTTTCGTTTCAGGCGGCCTGTTGAACAGGACATGCCCGCCCACGGAAAGGTGCAGCGGATGGACCGCCCCGACCAACTGTACGAAATATCCGACATATATGTGTACCCGGCTTCCGGGGAAAGCAACGTTGCCACATGCGAAACCTTCGGCATCACGCAAGGCATGGGGCTTATCGCCATCGTGAAGGCAATCTAATTTTTTCCGCCAGCAGAAGGGACAATTCCTTGACCTCCCGCCACGCCACCGCCCGCGGCCCCAACAGGGCCAGGAGCGCCACCCCGTTCCATGTGGCTGCCCAAAACACCAAGTGCCCCGTCAAGCGGGGGACCGGACCGTTCCAAGCGGCGGCGCCAAGCCAGAGCAGCAAGGGAATGAACTGGAAAAGCCACTTCCACTCCGCCCCGTTCTTTGCCGCCCGAACCCCGGTGTATCCCGCGAGTCCCCCACCGGCCATGCCCAGCGCCAAAATGACATTTCCGCCGGACGGGCTCTTCGGCAAGAGGAAAAACAAGGCGCATAGA
>JAISGX010000129.1 GCA_031262805.1 Verrucomicrobiota bacterium
CCAGCATCTGTTCGGCCGCACCGGCGAGCGGATGGTTGATTATTATATCAAAACCGCCGGAATGGGGGCCCTCTTCTGGTTGGCGTGGTGCGCCCTGCTCGGCATATGGAAGCGAAACCGCGTGATCACCGCCTTGCTTCTGCCGGCGGCCCTTCTCCACTTTCTATTTTATGCCTGCTACAAAACCTTTGTTCCCCGCTATCTTTATTCTGCGGCCATCTTTGCCATTCCCGTCATGGCGTGGGGACTTCTCACCACCCTCCAGGCGGTTTTCTTTCGCTTATCCGCGCCCTTCCGTTGCCGCATCACCGGTGCGGTGGCAGGGGCCATGGCGGTGTTCACCGTGGTTTCCTTGGGCACGCTCCAGCCTTCCCGGCCGGGTTTCCAGATTGCCCAGGCCAGGCGCCTGAAGCAGGATCTGGAGGCGCAGTTGCCGCCGGGCGGCGTGGTGTTCGCCCAGCGGTATCTATGCGAAATCATCCGGTGGTTCACGCATGTGCATTCTTTCCCCATTTCGGGATTGATCGGCTACGACGTTCCTGCGGAATCCGCCCTGCGGGACGCCCTGAAGCCGTATTTTGAGCGACAGGTTCCCGTGTATGCGCTGGAGCATATTTCCGCCTCCAAACGGGAATTGGACAGCACACTTTTGAAACGGCTGTGCGCACATGACTTTCAATTTGCACGGCCATTCAAGGACTATCATCTGAAAGGACGGGACGGGGCGCATGAATTTCACGTCTTCCGGCTGAATGGCTTCGGAACCGAACGTCCTGTGCTCCCTTCCATTGAAGACGCCAAAACCCGGCCGGTGGTGTACGATTTTGCCATTGATGCCTTTCCGGTGGCGACGGAGCTGTTGAGCGGAGAGCTCTCCGCTGCCACGTTGGTCCGGCAGGCCCCCCGAATTACCAGCCAGGCCCGGATCCGCCTGCCGGGCGTTCTGGCCACAAATGAAATAGCCGTTTTCGAATTCCGAATGCGCTCTGCACAAATTGCCGAGGGAGGCGTGGTCATCGACATTGAGCTGGAAGGGAGCGCCGCCCAACAAGTTACCCTTCCGCACGACCGAAGCTGGCAGCAAAGGGCCATCCACCTGATGGGGCCGGTCCAAGACCCGGTTCTGACGCTACGTTCTTCTTCGGCGGTTGATCTACATGAACTGGAGGTGCATATTCTTGCCCCTTCGGATCACCTCCGGGTGGATGTGGGGGCCACCGGGGATACGCTCTATCTCCGCCAAGGCTGGCACAACCGTGAAACGGCGGGTGGAAACACCATGCGGTGGTCACAGCCTTCCGCCTCATGGACTTGGCCGGTGGAGTCGGAGGGGCGAACAGCTCGTGTTCAACTCCACACCCGGCCGAACCGGCCGGAGCTAGCGGAGGCTCCCCGCTTGTTCTGCAATGGAAGGGCGTTTCCCATGGAGGCTTTTGGAGAAGGGCGGTTCACAGTAGACCTGCCCGCCGGCCTGCTCGAAGCATTCAACGTGTTCCAGTTGAGCGTGCCCGGCTGGACGCCCGGCCCGCATGATCCACGTTCCCTAGGCTTGTTGGTGGATTGGATTTCCATGGAAACCCCCGCTCAGGAAGACGTTCCCTGATCTCCCCTTTGGAGCGGTAAATCGGCGACGGATAATGCACTTGATTTCCTCCCCCAGCCTTCGGCAGGATACCACCCTATGAAAAGGACATTTATTTTTGCGCTTCTACTTGCATGGGGAACCGGTTCCGCCGTGTCTGCCGCCCCTTCCGCCGATTCCCGGCCGCCGGAAGAATCCGAAGCCGTCCCCCCGGTGGCAGAAGTTCTGCCGTCCGCCGCCAGCCGTCCCGGCTGGATGCAACGCTTCCGTCTATCCCTAGGCACCCGAATCCTGTATATTTCGCTCTTGGATGACCGGAAGGGACAGCCTTTTCACGATTCCTTTGTCGGAAGCATTTATAAACTGGATGCCGAACAAAATGCGTTGCCGATCCATCCCTATCTCCAGTTGACCACCCGGTTGAACAAGTGGGACCTCGGCGGTGGCATTAGCTACAGCTATCTCAAGACCTCCACCCGGGACAACGGTAGCGGAGATGGCGCCGTGAAAAGCGATGCCGTGCTGGGATATCTGCTTGCGGCCTATTCTGCGGCCTTTTCCCTGACGCCGTTTGTGGAAGCGGGAATCGGATATGCCTTCACCTCCTTCGATGCGTTTTCCGACTGGTCGGAAAACGGGAAACGGGAGTTCGATCTGGATGATTCCTTTGTGTATTACGTGGGCGGGGGCTGTGCGTATGCCTTTACGCCCAACTGGTCCGTGAATGCCTATGTCCGCTACATGCAGTACGACGTGGATGGGAAATACATTTATCGCGGGGATTCGCGTGCCCCCCAAGCTTTTACCTTCCCCATGGAGCAGGTGGCCTTCGGCTTGGGTGTTACATATGCCTTTTAAGGGGGCCTTCCCCGTGCCGACGATTCCGTTTCAGGAACGAAAATCCTGCTTTCGCGGCGCCATGGATGTGCTGACCCTGCGCTATCCCGGCTTTTTGTTCGGCACCGGCTTGGGCCGCAGTCTGCCGGTCTTCCACTTTCATGAAGCCCTCCCGGATGCGTTGGAGCCCTATTTTCGCCATCTGGCCGAAAATGGATATCGCACCGTGACGTCGGAGGCCATCGATGCACTGGTCCTCAGGGGGGTTGATCCCGGCCCCAAGTCCGTCGCGATCTGCTTTGATGATGCTTGGAGCAGTTTGTGGTTTGTGGTACAGCCGTTGCTCGAAACATACGGTTTGACGGCCATTGTATATGTCAGCCCCGACAGGGTGCCTTCTGTGCCGGAACAAGCGAGGCCGCCTTTTGACGGGCCCATTCCACCTGTCGTGGACCGCATGCCCCCCCTGTTCTGCACCTGGAGCGAGTTGAAGGCGTTGCATGCCCTCGGGCGCATGGACATTCAAGCCCATTCCTGGCGGCATGCCCAGGTGTTTTCATCCGGCGGCATCAGCGGATTCATCCGTCCCGACCAGACCGCCCACCCCCACGATATTCCCCTGCTGGAAACGCCTGACGGCCTTCGGTTCGCCACACGGGAGGATCTGGGCGCTCCCTTGTATCCCATGCGTTCCCGCCTTTCCGATGTGCGCCGCTGGAGGAACCCGGCGGCTTTCGAAGCCTGTACGACATGGGTGCGGGGAAACGGCGGCGCTTCCTTTTTTGATCGGCCGGATTGGGAAAAACAGTTGCGACGGAAGGCCCGCGAAGCAGGCCCCGGCGTACCCGAGACCATGGAGCAAGAACAAAACGCCGTGACGGAAGAGCTGGCACAAAGCCGGAATATGCTAGAATCTCAGCTGGGCAAAAAGATCACCCACATGTGCTTTCCTTGGGCCATCGCCGGTGAAACAGCGGTCCAAGCCGCCGCCCGCGTCGGCTTTCACACGGCCTGTTCGGACCGCCTGGGGGGGCGGAGAGCCGTCCATGCCGGGGATCCTCCCTACCGCCTGATGCGTTTGAAGCACCTATGGATCCCCTGCCTGCCCGGTCAAGGACGGAAGTGGTTTTTCCTTCCGAAATATCCCGGCGCTTCGAATGGCATGGATCTCACCCCCCCCCGGTTACCCGAAACGGCATGACGTCTTCGCGCCCCACTCCAGCCGCCCGGCCGGTGGATATCCCCTCTTCTCGAAAAATCCTGGGGTTCACGGGGTGGAACCTGTTCGGATTATGCGCTCCCATGGTGGTGGCGCTGATCTCCATCCCGCTTTTTCTCAGAGAACTGGGTGAAGAGCGTTATGGCGCGCTCATGCTGATCTGGATGCTAGTGGGCTATTTCGGCATTTTGGATTTAGGCATGGGCCGCGCCATGACTAAAATGACGGCCGAATACATGGGCCTGAACCGCCAGTCGCTCCTGCCCAACATCTTCTGGACCGCCTTGATGATGATGGTTTGTCTCGGCTTGTGCGGCGCCTTTCTCCTGGTGGGTTCCAGCCATTGGCTGGTGAGTAGTCTCCTCAAAATCCCCCTGGCCCTGCAGGATGAAACCCGGCGCGCCTTTCTCGTGGTGAGCGTCGGCCTGCCGTTCACCATTGCCGTCACCGGGCTCATCGGCATTCTGGAAACCCATCAGAAATTCAAATTGATCAATCTGATCCGGGTGCCTTTGGGCATGGCGACATATCTGGCTCCTTTGGCCGTTCTGCCCTTCACCAACAGCCTGGTGGCCGTGGTCGGTGTGTTGATTGCCGTCCGCATTCTGGAGCTACTGATCTTCCTTTTTTGCTGCCTGGCGTTCATCCCCATCCTGCGCATGCGCCTCTTATGGGATCCGGCCATGGTCAAGCCGCTGCTCACGTTCGGCGGCTGGCTCACCGTGTCTAACATCGCCTTGCCGCTCATGATTCACATCGACCGCTTCATCGTTGGTGCGACGCGCACGTTGACCGACGTGACCTTTTATTCCAATCCGGCGGAAATTGCCGTCAAGGTACTGACGCTGCCTCGGGCCTGGGTGTCCGCCCTTTTCCCGCCATTGACGATGCATCTGGCCCAACAGTCCCCCGAAGCAGACGCGCTGTTCGCTCGATCGGTCAAGCTCCTCCTGCTGGTCCTGTTTCCTGCCATCCTCGGGCTGTATACTCTTGCGCCGGAATTTCTGGGAATTTGGTTGGGACCGAGTTTCGCCGTCCACAGCTCCACCATTCTCCGTTTGCTTAGCGCCGGGATCTTCGTCTATTCCTTGGCCTATCTGGCATTTGCCCTGCTGCAGAGTGCCGGGCGTCCGGATTTGTCCGCACGGTGGCATTTGATGGAACTGATTCCTTTTATTGCCGTGGCATGGTGGGCCACCCGCACATGGGGCATCCGGGGGATGGCCGTCATCTGGGCGCTACGAGGCCTCACTGATTTTGCTGTCCTGTTCCCCTTGGCCCTCCGTTTTGTCCCGGCCGCCCGGTCGGCCATTTGGCGTTCCAGCCTTCTGATGGGGCTGGGGCTGGGCGTTCTTCCCCTTGTTTCCCTGTGCCCGGCTTTTCTGCCGCGCCTGGGCGTGGCGGCGGGCGGGTGGCTACTCTTCAGCCTGCTGGCGTGGTTCCGGTTGCTTTCCCCGGGAGAGCGGGAGTGGGCCCGGCGGTTGATCCCCGGCGAGAAAAAAGCCTCGCCATAAGCACGGCAGGACAGCTTATTCCCGAATCAGCGTGACGGCGCGAAGGGTCAAATCCGTCTGCCGGGCGTAGTCAAAGGCAAAACGAAAATAGACAGTTTGGGAAATTTCCACCCGGAGTTCCGGCTCCCGCCCGACATGGAATGGAGCGCGGAATTCCACCTGGTCCCGGGAACCGGTGGAAAACACCAGATGCCCAACCAGGGTTCCTTCCAACGCTTCGGTTTCCGCGTCGAGGATGATCCGGTATGCCCCAGGCTCCAGATACAAGTGGCGGGAATAAAAAATTTCGCCCATGGGGTCGTAGCGCTTCCGGAAGCGAATAGCGCTGAAATCCGGCAGCGTATAGCCGGCCCGGAAGAAACAGACAGCAGGAAGGCAAACCCATTCACCGCGTTGCAGCGGAGGGCGCCACCCTTCCCGCGTCAGCAGGACGGCGTCCAAATCCACCGTTCCATCCTCCACCTGGACATCCACTGTGCGTTCGACGGTTTCCGGATGAAGAGCCGCTGGAATCCGAAGCCATATCCAATCCGCCGCATTCACGGAATGCCGGAGGGCTTCCACCCGGCCGTCATCCGTCCGGGACAGCCACTCCACCGTGCCGGTTCCCCTCACCCGTGCGTGCCACTCCATTGGTTCGGGCCCGGCCGTGCGAATCCAGCGGCTACCCGTTGAAGCGACCATGGGACCGGCCTGCACATACCGGCGGCCAATGGTGGAGGCGTCTCCCTCCCGGCTCCATTCCCCTGGCCAGTCACTTTGCGCCCAGTTCCATGTCCGCACGGGAAACAGAATTGGCATTGGCCCATTCGCCCGAGGGGTCCCGGGCGTCTCCAAGATGCGGAAACTCCACACCGCACCATCCTGCGCCAGCAAATGGAGACGGGGATGCCGCATTAGATTCGCCAATGTCGCACCCACGGGAAAGGAACTGACTTTTTCCGGGAAGGCATCTTCGTGCAGCAACACATGGTCGATGCCTCGTTCCAGGAGTCGGTCCAGCTGGGCATCCGATGGCCAACCCAGATTCATGGATTCCAAGGGTTCGAAGATATCCTGCACATAGGCCCGACGGGCGGTCGGGCGATATCCGTTCACCATGCGGATGCGGTACAGCGAGCTGTTATACTGATACAAGGAGGAATAGTGGGAATCTCCCGGCCACAATGGCAGGGCGATGGCCCGTGCGACGTCCCCTCGTTTTGCGGCATCCTCCGCCACTGCGGCATAGGCCCCTTGTTGCCGGTCCAGCAAGCAGATGGTGGGTTGAATGCGGGCCTGCCACACCAGAAACAACGGCAACAGGAGCCCCAGACAAACCCCGCACGCCTTTCGTGCGGAGCCCTGGGAAAACAGTACCGCCAGGGCTACCATCCAAAGCGAGGGCAACAGACAAAACACCTTGTCCGGCTGCCGGATCATCCGGTACGGCGGAATCAGAGTGGTGACGGCATTCCATATCCTAGGGCCCAGCGGATTTCGCGGTCCCGTCGCCAGCAGGAAAATGCCGCCGATGCCGAGCGCCAGAGCCAGCACCCCCCATCCGGCGGCGGATTTCGGCCGCCGGAACACTTGTAGAATGCCCCCGAACAGAAGGCCCGCCAAGAGGAGAAGGCCATAGACGCCGACATAAATTTTGGCATCGCCCTGCCCCTTCCATAATCCATCCAGCGCAGGAGCGAACAAGCCTACTTCATGAGCGGAGCGTCCTGCGGCAATGGCGGTGTCCTGCAATCCACGCTGAACGCTCCAGGCCTTCACTCCCACCCATGCGGCAAACAGCACCAGCGGCCAGGCGGATGCCAGCCACCCCTTCCAAACCGACCGGGAGGGCCACTGGAACCTATATCGGTAAAAATAGACGAACAGCATCCACGGCGGAAGAACCAGCACGCTGAAAAAGAAAACATGGGTGTCGCTCCATTCCGAAAAAAACACCGCCGCGCCGACCCCGAAGGCTCCCCAAGCGCTTCGATCCCCCACCCACCGATCGGCGCCATACAACAGGATGGGAACCCACATCATGGCAAACCCGGTTGGACTGCCGCCCAGAAGGTTCATCCACGTATATGGAAAGGCCAGCGGCACCATCGCCAGCAGCATGGCCAAAACGTCATCCTCCGTGAAGCGGCGGGCCAGCTTCCAGGCAAACCAGCCCGTCAGCCACAAGCAAACCAAGATGGCGAAATTCCATCCGAAGGCCTGCCCGGCCAAACAGGACCCCACAGTGAAAAATAGAGAGAAAGGAAGATAATACGGCATGAGCGCCCGCCGGGTGGAGTCCTCGCCCGTGTTGAACTCGTATAAATTGTGAAACCACGGCGTATTCCCGGTGAAGGTGTCCTGGGCCAGCCACATGTGGTACAAAAACTGTAGATGGTCGCCCGGGATCATGGCCCGCGGCGGCGTCCGTTCCGGATTTTGAGCGGAGGCCGCAATCCCGGAAAACAAATGCTTCGGCAGAGGCCATGAAAGGACAGCGCCCAAAACCAAGACCACCACCAGCAAAATCCCCATCCGGCGCAACCGACTCACCGTTGTTTCTCCATGATGTCCAGATAGGTCTTCCGAAGGGTGTCCATCGTCTTTACCATGTCAAACTCCTTGATCCGCTCTTTGGCGGCCTCCCCCAGGCTTCGGCGGAGCACCGGCTCGCCGTATAACCGGAGAAGATGGCGGGAGAGCGTGACGACATCCCCCGGAGTGAACATCAGGGCATCACGGTTCCGGCGCAGAATTTCCCCTTGTCCGTCGGCGGTGGAAGCCAGCAGGGTGTTCCCGACCGCCATGGCTTCATACAGGGTGTTCGGCGTCCCTTCCCGGTGGCTGGGAAAAATCTGAAGATCCAAGGCCTGGATCAAGGGCCAGACATCGGCTTGATATCCCATGAAGGTGACGGCCTTCTCCAGACCGGCCTCCCGCGCCAGCCGTTCCAGCTCAGCCTGGTAATAGCCGTCGCCGATAATCCACAACTTCGTCTCCGCCATCGGCACCCCCATCCGGCGCAAGGCGTAAAACACATCCGCATGGCCCTTGTGCGGTTCCAAGCGTCCCACGATGCCCATCAGGAACGTGTCGTCCTCCACGCCGAGGGTACGCCGGCTCCGCCGCTGCTCCTCCAAGCTGATCTGGGGAACGGCATCCAGCGGAATGCCGCTGTAAAGAAGCTTCACGCGGGCCGCCGGAATATGGCGTTTTCGGATGGTGAAGAGGCGGGTGGATTCGGACACCGCAAAGGCGTAGCGGGTGAAGGGCCCCAGCACCCATTCCACCGGCCGCTGAAACCATGGAACCGTTCGATAATTGCACCGCTCATGGACAATGGCCGGAATGCCCAGCAGGTGACCTGCCAGTCGGCCCCACGTGCAGGCGCCATATCCGTGCAGATGGAGGATATCTATCTTCTTTTCTCGGAGGATGCGGATGAGCTTCCACAAATTCCGCGGATCCAGTCTGCTATAGCCAAGGGACATGGGCTCCACCCCCACCCGGCGAAAGCGTTCGATCGCCGCAGGAGTCGCTTGGGCCCGGCTACAGAGAAACACCTCGAACGGCGGTTTGTTCAGTGCGGGAATCCATAACTCGAATGACCGGGCCACACCGTGGAAAGAGGCGTTCCGAGTGCCAAAATGCTCGCACAACTGTAAAACCCGGATGGGCTTTTGGGGGGCTGTTTCCATGGCTGTAGACTACGGCGAAGGCCGGGAGCGGTAAAGGCAAAAGAACAGAAGCCTCGGCGGGGCGTCCTTTTCCCCCTCCCGGTTTGGCGATATATTTTTCTCTCGGTTTTCAAACCCGTCTTGCTATCCTACTTTCGAATGACTTCGCTTGTTTCACCTGAATCCTTGCTTCCCGGTGCCACCGTGCTGGTCACCGGCGGCACCGGCTTCACCGGCCGGGTGCTTTTGCGTAAATTATGCGCCATGGATCTGAAGGTCCGGGCCATTGCACGCGCCACCTCTGCCCGGGAAGGCCTGGAGGATCTTCCCGTGGAATGGATCACCGGCCAGGTCTATGATCCTGCAGTCGTGGCCGCCGCCATGGGTGGGGTGCAGTATATCTTTCATGTGGCAGCCGCTTTCCGCACACCGGGCATCGAAGACGAGGAATACCGCCGGGTGCATGTGGACAGCACCCGCCTGCTGGCCCAAGAAGCGGTGAAGCAACCCGCATTCGAACGCTTCGTGCATGTCTCCACCGTCGGCGTCCATGGCCATATCGCCCAACCTCCTGCGGATGAAACCACGCCGTTTCATCCGGGGGACATCTATCAGGAAACCAAGGCCGAAGCGGAAAGCTGGCTACATGCCTTCGCCAAGGCACAAGCCCTGCCGTATACCGTGATTCGCCCGGCCGCCATCTATGGCCCAGGCGACCGCCGACTGCTGAAGGTGTTCCGGATGGCGGCGGCCCCGGTTTTTATCCTGCTGGGTCGCGGCAAATGCCTGTATCATCTGATTCATGTGGAGGACCTCACTGCCGCCTTCATTCGGGCGGCCTGGCATCCGAATGCGTTGGGCGAAGCCTTCATTTGCGGAAATCCGGAGGCCACGCCACTGGAAACCATGGGGCGAATCATTGCCGACGAGCTACACCATCCATTCCGACCTCTCCGTCTCCCGGTCACGCCTTTCTTTTGGGCGGCTGCCCTGACGGAGGGCATCTGCCGCCCCCTGAAACTCTCGCCCCCCCTGTACCGCCGCCGGGTGGCTTTCTTCACGAAGGATCGTTCGTTTGACACCCAAAAAATCTGCCGCCTGCTGGATTTTCATGTTCAGTGGAACACGGAGGAGGGACTTCGCTCCACCACCCGGTGGTATCGGGAAAACGGCTGGTTATGAAGGAGACCGCTACGGAGTCCCGCCCCCGTGTGTGCGTGCTGACTGGATCCTTCCATCCAGTGGTCGGCGGTGGCGAACGTCACGCACGCCTGCTATGCCGAGAGCTGGCCGCCCGCGGGCTCTTGGTCCACGTGCTCACCCGGCGGCGAACACCCGAATCAGCCCGGCGGGAAGAAATGGACGGCTTTACCGTGGTGCGGGTCGGCCCGTCCGGTTTTTCGCGCTTGGGCAAATACCTCATGCTACCGGCCGCCTGTTTCCAGTTATGGCGTTTACGAAAAAAGTATGACGTGGTCTATGTGGCCGGCCTCCGGGTATTGGGCTGGGCTGGTATGCTGGCTCAAGCCTGCCTGGGCAAGCCATGCGTACTCCGGGCCGAGGCACGCGGGGAATTCAGCGGGGAATTCATCTGGAAAACGCCGGAGGGAGTCATCCGCCTCGCCCCCTATCTCTTCTTTCG
>JAISGX010000036.1 GCA_031262805.1 Verrucomicrobiota bacterium
AACTTTCATCCACACAAAATTCCTGATAGAAGCGGGCCACATCCACCATGCAGTCATCCTCGTCCATGACGATCATGCCGCCGGAACCCATGATGGAGCCCAGCTCCTGGAGGTGTTCGTAATCAATGGGCGTGTCCAAGAATTCCGCCGTGATCACTCCGCCGGAAGGGCCGCCGGTCTGAACGGCCTTGAAGGCCTTTCCACCGCGGATGCCGCCGCCGATGTCGTAGATGATCTCCCGAAGGGTAATGCCCATGGGCACTTCAATCAGGCCGGAATTGTTGATCTTGCCGGTCAAGGCGAACACCTTGGTGCCCGTGCTCTTGGGGGTGCCGATCTTGGAAAACCACTCGCCGCCCTTGAGGATGATCATCGGGATGTTGGCATAGGTTTCCACATTGTTGATTACGGTGGGCTTCTGCCAAAGGCCGGACACCGCCGGGAAGGGCGGGCGCGGAATCGGCATGCCCCGTTTGCCCATGGTGGAGGCCAGCAGGGCGGTTTCCTCGCCGCACACAAACGCCCCTGCGCCCAGCCGGATTTCAATGTCGAAATCAAACCCAGAGCCCAAGATGTCCTTGCCCAACAGTCCATATTCGCGGGATTGCCGGAGGGCGGTCTGGAGGTGATCAATGGCCAGCGGATATTCCGCACGGATATAGATGACCCCCTGGCTGGCGCCGACCGTACGGCCGGCAATGGTCATGGCCTCCAGAATGGAATGCGGATCGCCTTCAATGGTGGAGCGGTCCATATAGGCGCCGGGATCTCCCTCGTCCGCGTTACAAACCACATATTTGACGTCGCTCTCGACATCCTTGGAAAACTTCCATTTCATCCATGTCGGAAACCCCGCGCCGCCGCGACCGCGTAGGCCGGACTTTTTGAGTTCTTCGATGACGTCATCCGCCGACATGTTCGTCAGGACGTTGGCCAGCGCGGCATAACCATCGCGGGCGATGTATTCATCGATTTTCTCTGAATTGATCACCCCGCAGTTGCGCAACACAATGCGGAACTGCTTCTGATAAAAAGAAATATCCGCCAGCTTGGTGTTCACCTGGCTCTGGGACTTGTCATAGAGCAGGCGCGGGACGGGACGGCCCTTGACCACGTGTTCCGCCACGATTTCCTTGGCATCTTCGGGCATGACGCTCACATAAAAGGTTTCATCGGGTAGCATCTTGACGATGGGCCCCTTCTCGCAGAAGCCAAAACACCCCGTGCGAACCACTTGGGCATCGTTTTCAACCCCTTGTTCCGCCAACTCCTTCTTCAAGGCGGAATACAAATCCGCCCCGTGGTTCGCCACGCAACCGGTTCCCCCGCACACTAAAATGTACATTTTAATCGCCATGGATGCTTCCTCCGTGCCTAGTGAACAATATCCGCCGCCGGTCTGTCATAAATATGGTCGTTCACCAACAGCTTGCGGATGATGTGCTGGTTCACGATTTTCCGGGCTGTTTCCGAATCCACTCGCCCGTAGATGATCTCCGGCATGCCGGAGACGACAACCTTCACCGTCGGCTCGCTGGAGCAGAGGCCCATGCAACCCGTCTGCCGAACGGCGACGTTCTGGAGGCCCTGAGCATCCAGCTCCTGCACGAAGGCATCGAAGGTGGCCTTGGCGCCGGCGGCAATCCCGCAGGTGCCCATGCCCACAATCACCTGCGCATCCTTATTTTCCATGTTGCGCGGATTAAGTTCCGCAATCTTTTCCTCGCGGAGCTTCTTCAAATCAGACAATGTCAATTTTGCCATGTGTAATCCCTCTTGCCTTTCAAAACTCTATTTTCCAACCAACTCTTCCTCATTCGAGGCGAAAAACTGCTTCATCAGCGCCAGCGATCCGGCGGACTCCAAACCACCCAGCGCATTCCTCAACTCCGAACGCTTCACATCATACCCGCGGGCCTCTTCGCGGCGGCTCACGACGAACTCATGCCCGCCGGGATACGCCATCAGTCCGCTCAGCGTTTCCGCTAGATCGCCGAGCGGCGGCACATCCACATTCGTCAAATCAAACTCAAATTTCACCACTGTTCCGCGCCCGGGGGCCGTATCCATCTCCAAGATGCCGCCGGTCTGGTCCATCGTCTGCTTTAAGAACGGCAGGCCCAATCCAACCTTCCGGCCTGGGTGTTTGCCCTCTTCCGTCCAAAATGGATCCATCGCTCTCTTCAACGTCTGTTCATCCATTCCGCGGCCGTTGTCCGCCACCTGAACCCGCAGGGCATCGCCCTGCCGCACCATCTTCAATTCCACCCAGCCAGCAGCCGCCTCAAACGCATTCTGGACGATATCCGCAACCGCATCGCTGATCGTAGGATGCATCTCCGAGCGGGCCCTATGCCTCCGGACGGGCCTTGGCCTTATACTCCGCCAAGATGCCGGCAATGTCCTCCTTGCGCAACGCCCCGTGCATGGTCCCGTTCACGGAGAGCACGGGCGCCAGGCCGCAACAGCCCAGGCACCGGACCGCCTCCACGGAAAAGTTTCCATCCTCCGTCACCGTGTTCAGGCCCACACCCAGCATGTTTTCCAATTCCTGAATCAAATCCGCCCCACCTTTGAGATAACAAGCGGTCCCTAGGCAAACGGCGAACCGGAACCGTCCGGGCTTCTTCAACTTGAAAAAATGGTAAAACGTCAAAACGCCATAGACCTTTGCCAGCGGAATTTCCAGCAAATCCGCCACTTGAAACGCCGCAGAACGTGGAACATAGCCGAAATGTTCCTGGACGCGGTGCAACACCATAATGAGATTGCCGGGTTTGGGCTTCCATTCCGCAATGAACGCTTCCAACTCGGGCGTCAACTGCTCCGGGGCCTCACTTGTGAGTGTGCGTTGTTCCATATTCACCATCCAGTCCTTTATATTCAGGGGAAAATCGCATAAATCCTAACAACCCCTCTTTCTTGATACAAGAAAAATGTTAAGAATTATAATATAAACTTGCGCTTGGAATCATAATACTGAACTATATTTCACAATACAAACAAGCAAAAAGGCTTTAATGTGAAAAGAGAAGACCCGGTTCCTCAAAAAGAGCTGATTCATCGGCTTGTTCGCTACAAAAACATTCTAACAAAGTTCAAAGCCCTTGGTCTTTCCCGTGTTTTCTCGGATAATCTGGGCGATGCGGACGGCATTTCCGCCGCCTTGGTGCGCAAAGACCTCTCCCAGGCCCGCATCACCCTCGGTAACAAACGGGGGGGCTATCCCGTCGAAGGCCTGCTGAATGCCATTGACGCCATCCTGGGAGCGCAGCTGAAACAACGCGTTGTGATCGTGGGGTGCGGCAAAATCGGCACCGCCCTGATGAACTATTCGGGATTTGCCACCGATCAGGTGCAGATTCTTGCCGGATTCGACAACCATCCCGAGCGGATCAACCCCGGGGCCGCGCCCGTTCCCATCCTGCCGCTTTCGCAACTGGCCGATTTCGTGAAGGAACACGATGTTCAGGTGGCGGTGCTGGCGGTGCCCGAAGAGGCTGCCGCCGATGTGCTCGACCGCCTAGCCGCCGCCGGCATCCGGGGCGTGTTGAATTTCACGCCGGTCTCCTTCAAGGCCAATCCCATCCTCTTTGTTCAAAATATCAATATTGCCTTTGAAATGGAAAACCTTTTCTATTATGTTCGTTTCGCGCAACAACGAGTTGCCGAACCGAAAAACGGCGCGTTGCCGTCTTAACTCCATTTGAAACACAGCCACCTAGAAATCCCATATCATGAAATTAAGCGATCTTTTCCAAGCCGTCCAAGCCGAATCCATATGGAGCAACGAGGACTATGACCGAGCCGATGTGGAGAATGTGATTTCCTCCGACCTCATGAGCGATGTGCTGATGATGGACCTGGAGCATCCCCTCCTGCTCACCTCTCTGGTGTCCGACCAATGTCTCCGCACCGCCAATGTGGTGAGCGCCGCTGGCGTCCTGATCGCCAACGGCAAAACTCCCCCGCAGGATATGGCCGCCTTGGCCCGGGAACTGGGCATTCCCCTCGCCCGCACGGAATATACCAAATTCGATGCCGCAGTGGCCCTAGGCAAAGCGCTCGGAAAATGAGCCGACGTACCACACCGCCTCCTTTTGTTTTATTTCCGGCGGTGGCCCTTGACGAGCCCGGGCGGATGCTTCCCCTTCTTCCCAAACAGCAACTCGTCCCCCCCAAAGGCGCCCTCCATGCCCCGCCGCCCTGAAGCGGAAAAGCTAAGCGTATCCGGTGTCCGAGTTCGCCTTTGGCCTAGATCTGACGCCCAACGCTACAGATGCCTAAAAAACGGCCGGGGGGCCGCACATCATGGCCGAACCGGATGCTCGTTTGGATGATGCCGCGATTCAGAAAATACGGATGGGTCGCCATTGTCGGAACTAGCTGGATCCTTGCCGGGCGTGGATCAAAAAGGGCATGAAAAATCAGCCGGTCTGGAGGATTTCGCGGACCGGATGAATGCACCGGGGGCGGACCAGCGGTTAAGACCGCTTTTCCTGCACCCCCTATGCCGCCTGCCCTGCCCGATGCTGGAAGGAAGCCCCCCCTCTCCGCTCCCTCGTGGTGTTTCCGCCATCGGGCATGGGAAACCTTGTTGGAGCAGGTGTCCGAGCGCCCCGTGAAAATCAAGTTGGCGGGCGGCATCAAGATGGGCCTTCGAAAATGCCCCACGAAAGCCACCTTCCATTCCGAAGAGGGCGGTGCGGAAGCAACGGCGCCAGGCTCCGATCCGGCGGCATTAAAAAAGCGCCCCCGATGGGGGGCGCGGCGTGTTCCTTCTCCATCCCTCGCTCAAGGGCGCCGGTTGGCCGGAAAGGCCACCATCACGAGATCCACGCCCGCCAGTAGGAAGTAGAAACCAACCAGCATGGACAGGGTCCATGCAGCAAAAACGGGGTGGAATAGTAGCATCACACCGATGATCACACCCAGAAGGTTGACGATCATAGCAAACCAAACATATCCCTTACCCAACGGCCTGATCACACCCAGGGACAACAGCCGGAAGATCGAATCCAAAACGAACCAGATGGCGAAGATGTATGGCAACACCATGACCATCGCATAGATATTAAAGATGATGAAGATGCCGATCAGGATGTCCAGAATACCGACCAGCACCCGCAAGGCGCTCCCAAACCGGTTCGTCAACAGCCAAATACCGCGTAGGATGGCCATGAACGCAAACGCATACGCCATGGCGCCCAGCTCCAGAATCGGGAAGGAAAAGGCGAGCATCGACGCCAGAATGAACAACATACCGAGGACGAGATATCCCCAGCGGAACTGATTATCACCACTCTTTTCTTGCATAGCATCACACTCCTTCTGCATGGCCGTTGAACCATTCACCAGCCTGTTTCTCAGAAAGCCATAATAAATTCATAACAGAATGCAAGCCAAAAGATTCCCTTTCCCCTCCTCCGTCCCGGCATGCGGTGGAACAGCCCTGAATGGCCGCGACTCCACCGGAGCCTGATTCACCCCCAATGCGCCACATCGCATACGGAATCCTGCCGATCTTCGGGTTTCCACCATTCGTTCCATGCGCACAGTATGGGGATTATACCAGAGACACACGGCAAGCTCCTTCCCCCGCTGCCGCCTTCTGCCCTTGTGTTTTTCCTCGGCATCCCACATGCTGAAAACATGATGCAAGCAACTCCCTTTTTCCTTTGCCTTTTGCTACTGGCCTCCTATGTGGTCGGCTCCATTCCATTCGGATGGCTGCTGGCCCGCCTCAAGGGCGTGGATCTGCGGACCTGCGGCTCCGGTAACATCGGCGCCACCAATGTCTTCCGCTGTATCGGCGAAGGCTGGGGCGTGCTGGCCCTCGTGCTGGATGCACTCAAAGGGTTTCTTCCCGCCTTTGTGTTTCCCCGGCTGCTGGCCCTGCCTGCGCCAGCCTGGTTTGGCATTGCCTGCGGGATGGCGGCCGTCGCCGGACACAATTGGCCGGTCTGGCTGAAATTCAAGGGCGGAAAGGGCGTGAGCACCAGTGCGGGGATGCTGCTGGGCATCGCCCCCGCCGCCGCCGGAATGGGCATCCTTGCGTTTGCCATCACCGTGGGGCTCTTCCGTTGGGTGTCGCTGGCCTCCATGGTGGCCGCCGTCGCGGCCGCCCTGGCCGGCGTCTGGCTGTATGGACCCACCCAACCGCTGTTGGCGGCCGTGCTGGTGATGCTGGCGCTCCTCGTCGTTCTCAAACACCGGACCAACATCCGGCGACTGCTCCAAGGTACGGAGCCGAAGATTGTCGGCCGCGGCTCGAAGCGCCCGAGCGGAGAATAAGGCCCGCTTTCCACCTGTTTTCGGGCAATTGGGGTTTGACGCCCCCATAGATGGGGCCTATTCTCTCCGAGTGCGAATGGGCGCGATTCCCGGAAGCAGACATTTTGAGCAAGGAGTGAATCATGCAAGAGACTACATTGGACCAAATTCCGCGTAAAACCCGCGACCTGTATGAAAAAGCCATGGCCGCCATGGAACGCGGCAATGCCGGATATGCCTTGGACATGCTGAAGCAGGTCGTCACCATGGAACCGCACTTCCTGCTGGCCCGGAAGAATCTCCGCATCAGCCAAGTCCGCACCCTGCTGGCCGCCAAGCCGACGGCCATGACGCACCAGATGTCCTCCCTGAAAGGCACGTTCACCCTCATGAGCGGACAGGGCAAGCTGAAAAAGGATCCCAAGGCGGCGTTGGACACGGCCGAAAAACTGCTCGCCACGGACCCCCTGAACTTCTCCTTTCTGAAATTTTTCGCCCAAGCCGCCCAAGCCGCCGACATGCCGGAAGCCGCCGTCCAAACGCTGGAAGTGGCGCGTCCCTATTTTTCCAAGAATGTGGACTTCCTTCGGCTTCTGGCCCAGTTGTACACCGAGATCAACCAGCCGGCCAATGCCAAGGACTGCTATTCCGCCGTGGTGGATTTGCGCCCCAACGACCAGACCGCCATCAAGAACTTCAAGGATGCCTCCGCCATGGCCTCCATCAAGAGCGGAAACTGGGAGGAAAAAGGCGACTTCCGCCAAAAGCTCAAGGATAAAAAGGAGGCCAACCGCCTCGAACAGCAAAGCCGTAGCATCAAGGGGGAAGCCGATGTGGGCGACTTGATCGCCGACCGCCTCAAGGATATCGAACGAGAACCCCAGAATATGAATTTCCGCCGGGCGCTGGCCGATTTGTATGTCCGCGCCGAACGCTATGACGATGCCCTCCAGGCCCTCGACGATGCCACCACGGCCGCCGGGCGCGCCGATCCCCAGATCGAACGCTCCGCCTCCCAAATCCGCGTCCGAAAATTCGATGCCGCCATTGCCGCCGCCAAAGCCGCAGGCAACGACGCTGGAGCCGCAGCCAAGGAACAGGAAAAAGCGGGTTACATTTATGAAGACGCACAGGAAATGGTCAAACGCTACCCCAACGACCTGCAATTCCGCTATGAGCTCGGCTACCAGTACTACATCCGTGGCAAATACAACGAGGCCATCGAGGAATTCCAGCTGGCCCAGCGAAACCCCCAGCGCCGCACCCGCGCCCTGTATTACCTGGCCCGTTCCTTCACCGAAAAAGGCCAGCTGGACATCGCCTTCGAGCAGTTGCAGAAAGCCGGTAGCGAGCTGACCCTCATGGACGACACCAAGAAGGATGTCATTTATGAAATGGGCGTGCTGGCCGAAAAAATGGGCCGCCCGGAGGAAGCCTTGAACTACTTCAAGGAAATCTACGCCGTGGACATCAAATACCGCGACATTTCCCAGCGGATCGAAGCCGCCTACAAACGAAAATAAATCCCATGAAAAAACTCCGCCCTGCGTTTCTCCTCCTTCCTGCGGCGCTACTTCTGGGCATGGGATTGTCCGCCGGATGCTCCCGTTGCGACGATGCGGCGACGGGCTGCATGCCCGTCCTCCTTACGGATGCCTCTCCCTCCATCCCGCAGACGGCGGAGGGCGAATTCAGCGTCATGACCTTCAACCTGTACCAGTATCTGCTCTTCGATCGGGACCGGAATCCCGCCACACTCGAACCGAAGCCGCAGGAAGAGGTGGACGCCGTCGTCGAAGCCATTCGCCGAGTCTCGCCGGACATTCTGGCCGTCCAAGAAATCGGCGATCCCACCGTCTGGCAGGAATTCAAGCAGTCTCTCCGTCAGGCCGGAGTGGATTATCCCTACGATGAATACCTCCGCCGCCCCCCCGAGGACCGCAATCTCGCCCTTCTTTCCCGCCATCCCATCATCCGGCGGCAGCCGCACACCGACGACCTCTATACCATCGGCCCCAAGCAGTTTCCCATGCGGCGCGGTATCTTGGATGTGGAAATCCGGATCAACGAGGCCTATACCGTTCGCGTCATGACCACCCATTTGAAATCCAAGCTCTTCCATGACTACGGCCAGGCGGAGATGCGCCGGAACGAAGCCCGCTTGCTATGCAACCACGTACGGAGCGCCCTCAAGGAAAACCCCGAAGTCAACCTCATCGTCATGGGTGATATGAACGATACGCCGCAATCCGCACCCATTCGGGAAATCACAACGTACCAGGACAAAGCCATCCTGTTCGACCTCCGCCCCGTCGATTTTCTCGGCGACGGCTGGACCCACCGAGGCCGGGACGATACCCATGAGCGCATCGACTACATCTTCGTGAGCGAACACCTGCTGCCGGAAGTGGTGAAAACCAAAACGTATGTGCTGAATCTTCCATCGCTGGCCAAAGGTAGCGACCACCGCCCGCTGGTGGCCACCTTCACCGCCGCCGAACGCGACGCCAAGAAGGCGGCCAAACCCTACGAACCGGCGACGCCGCATGAATTCGACATGGATGAATAACCGGTGCCGCCTTGCGAAGGAAACCACCCCATGATGCCTTCCCCCATCACGGCCATTCTGCTCATCTCCTGCCCGGACCGCCACGGAATCGTGGCGGCGCTTTCCTCATTCATCACCCGCCAAAACGGCAATATTGTCGCCTTGGATCAATATGTGGATCCGGTGGACGGCGTGTTCTTCGCCCGTATGGAGTGGGAAGTGGAAGGCTTTGCCATCCCCACGGAGAATTTCGCCCGCGAATTCAACGCCTTGGCCGAACCCTTCGACATCACTTGGAGCCTGCACCGATCCGACCAACGCCTCCGCATGGGCCTCATGTTCTCCCGGCAACTACATTGCCTCTACGACATTTTGGCACGCTACGAGAGCGGCGAATGGCCCGTGGACATTGCCGTGGCCGTCTCCAACCACAACGACCACCGCGGCCTTGTGGAACGCTTCGGCATTCCCTTCCACCATCTTCCGGTCACGGCAGAGGACAAAGCCAGGACCGAGCCGAAGCAGATTGCCGTTATGCAGCAGGCCGGCGTGGATTTCATTGTGCTGGCGCGCTATATGCAAATCCTCTCCCCCGCCTTCATCCAGGCCTTCCCCATGCGCATCATCAACATCCACCACTCCTTCCTGCCCGCGTTCGCCGGTGCGCGGCCCTATCATGCGGCTCATAACCGCGGCGTCAAAATCATCGGCGCCACCGCGCATTACGCCACGGAATCTCTTGATGAAGGGCCGATCATCGAGCAGGATGTCAACCGCGTCTCCCACCGACAGGGCGTGGACGACCTCATCCGTATCGGCCGCGACCTCGAAAAAATCGTCCTCTCCCGGGCCATTTACGGGCACCTTCACCACCGCATCCTCGTCTATAAAAACCGGACCGTGGTGTTCAACTGATGGGCCCGGAAACCTTGCAGGAACTACGAGGACGGCTTCGCGCCGTGGATGAGGACCTGCTACGAGCGCTGGATGCGCTGGCCCGAACAGACCGGCGGCCCACCCCGGAAGAATGGACGCTCTTCGATTCCCGGCTCCCCCCTCCGCCGATCCAGGCCCTGCTGGCCGCCCTGCCGAAACCGCCGGAAAACGCCCCGTCGAAAGCCCCCGCCCAAACCATACTCCATCACGCCTTGCGACAGCGCCAGCAATTGGCCGTGGCCATCGCCGAACAAAAGGCAGCCGCCCATCCCCATGATGTCCGCGCCGCATTGGAAAAGGCCGACCGGGACACCCTACTCTCCCTACTGACCGACCTGCCGGCCGAGCTCCAGGTGCTGGAACACATTCGGAAAGCCGCCGAACGGACGGCCTCTTCCCTCTCCCCCGCCCTCGCCGCCTTTCTATGGCGCGAGCATCTCATTCCATGGGCCAAACAGACCGAAGTGGAACACCTGCTCCAACCCTGATCTCCTTCCGTCGGCACACAAGCCGGGAAATCCATCGTCCGGCTTTCATCGGACGATAGGGAGGGGGAGCGGAAGAATATACATCCTCGGCAACATCGGCCGAGAGTCGGCGACGGCCTGCCCAATCTGTCGGGCCTAGCCCGTTAGGATTTTCCACTCCATGGAAACTTTTTTTCCAATGAGTGGAAAATTCCGGAATCTTTTTTCCAACGCATGGAAAATGGAATCGAAAGTGTCTCAAACAACAGCCTCGGAGAACGAGGCGCCGGTGGTGGCCCGGCGGCGGCAAAGGCAAGAGGTGCTGGATCGAGCCTACGCCAAACATCCTGAGCGGTTTGTGAAAGGCCCGCCGAAGGCCGAGGCCGTGCCGCTGGAAGTGTGGACCAACAAACCGGCAGACGGGAGGTCCGCCGGGTAGAAAAGTGTCTCATTGGCATTGACAACTAGCGGCGTTGGAAAAAAGATTCCACGCTATGGAAAAATTCTATTCTTCCTCCATGTTGCCCATTCATGAAATTCAGCCCCGTCTGGCAAAAGCCATCAAACACGCCAAACGGATTCTGCTGAGCGCCCCAACCGGATCTGGAAAATCCACGCAGATTCCCCAGATGCTGTTGGACATGGGCGCGTTGGGCACACAGGGCCGGGTGGTGGTCCTCCAGCCCCGGCGGCTGGCGACACGGATGCTGGCCGAGCGCGTGGCGCAGGAGCGGGGTGGGAACCTCGGCGACGAGGTGGGCTATCAAATTCGGTTTGAATCCCACATCGGAGCAGACACCCGCATCCAGTTTGAAACCGAGGGTATCCTGCTCCGGCGTATGTTGTCCGAGCCCACCCTGCCCGGCGTGGCGGCCATTGTGTTTGATGAATTCCATGAGCGGCATGTGTACGGCGATGTGACGTTGGCGCAGGCGCTTGAGCTTCAGAGAACCTCCCGGCCGGATCTGCTGGTGGTGGTGATGTCGGCCACGCTGGACACCCGCCTGCTGGAGCCGTATCTGGCGCCCTGTGAACTCATCCGCTCCGAGGGCCGGATGCATCCCGTGGAGGTGGCCTATCTTTCCCGTCCGCTTCATGGCGATCCGGAGCCGCCCTGGGAAGCGGCAGCGGCGGCATATGAAAACGCGGTACGAAACGGACGGGCGGAAGGCGACACGCTCATCTTCATGCCAGGAGCCTATGAAATCCAGCGTACCATCGAGGCCCTCCGGCACACCCCGGCCGCCAAAGGCGCCCTGTTGCTTCCCCTGCACGGGGAACTGCCTCCCCAGGAGCAGGATGCCGCGGTTTCCCCGCAAACAGGCCGAAAAATCGTCGTGGCCACCAATGTGGCGGAAACCTCGCTGACCATTGAGGGCATCCGTCTGGTGATCGATTCCGGCCTGGCCCGGGTGGCCCGCTTCGATCCCTGGCGGGGCATCAACACCCTACTGGTGGAACACATTTCCAAAGCCAGCGCCGACCAGCGAGCAGGACGAGCCGGACGCACGGCGCCGGGCTATGCCCTCCGGCTATGGACGGAAGCGGAACAGGCGGGGCGAGCCGAACAGGATGTGCCGGAAATTAAACGCGTGGACCCGGCGGAAATCCTGTTGACGCTGAAGGCTCTCGGTATTGAGGATGTAGAGGCCTTCCCCTGGCTGGAGCCGCCGGAGCCGAAAGCCATGGAACGAGCGTTGGGACTACTGCACGATCTGGGGGCGCTGGATGCCGCCGGACGACCTTCGCCGCTCGGCCTACGGATGCTCTGCTTTCCCCTGCATCCACGCTATTCCCGCATGTTGCTGGCAGCGGCGGAACGCGGCGCCGTCCGGCCCATTGCGTTGATTGCCGCCATCGCCCAGGGCCGCCCCCTCTTTGTCCGAAACGCCGGAAAGCAAACGGTGGAACAACGGCGGGACATCTTGGGAGATACCGGAGGATCCGACCTATTCCTGCTTATGCGAGCATGGCACTACGCCCGGAACAATCGTTTCGATGTGGGGCGTTGCCGACGTCTGGGCATCCATGCCGCCGCCGCCCGCCAGGTGGGGCCGCTGTGGGAACGATTCCTCCGCATTGCCGAAAGCCAGCGCCTTCCCGTGGAAACCGCGGCGCCGGAAGATGAGGACATCGCCAAATGCATCCTCGCCGGATTTTCCGACCAAGTGGCCCGACGCCTGGACAAAGGCACCCTCCGGTGCGAATTGGTCCATGGACGCCGCGGGGAACTGGCGCGCGATTCCATTGCGGATGAAGCGGACCTGCTGGTCGCCAATGAGATCCATGAAATCGGCCGGGGCGACGGAGAGCTCCAGGTCCTGCTCACCCAAGCCACGGCCATCCAGGAGGCGTGGCTCCGCGATCTGTATCCAGACGATTTTGCCGATCAGACCAGCGTGCAGTGGGATTCCGCCGCCCGGCGAGTGACGGCCCGGCGGGAAACCACCTTCCGCGGTCTGGTCCTCACAGCCAAACCCTTGGAATCGCCACCGGCGGAAGAAGCCGCACGGCTACTGGCCAAGGCCGTGCTCCATGGCGAATGCACCCTGAAGGAATGGGGCCATGCCGTCGAGCAATGGATGGCCCGAGTGAACCTGTTGGCGGAGGCTTGGCCCGAATGGGCGCTTCCCACTTATGACGAGGCCGCACGGGAATTGCTCTTGCAGCAGATCTGCCATGGCTCCGCCTCCTACAAGGACATCAAAACCAAGCCGGTCCTGCACACGGTGAAATCTTTGCTTTCCCCGGCACAACAGGCCCTAGTGGACCAACATGCACCGGAGAGGGTTGAGCTGGCCAATGAACGCAAGGTCAACATCCACTATGCCCAGGCAGCCCAGCCCTTCATTTCTGCCCGCATTCAGGAGTTGTTCGGCGTGGACCGCCTGCCCACGCTGGCGGCCGGGCGGATCCCGTTGACTCTCCACATCCTCGCTCCCAGCCATCGGCCCGTCCAGATCACCCGTGATCTTCCCGGATTCTGGCGAGACCATTACCCGCGGATCAAACAGGAACTGCAGCGGAAATATCCCAAGCACGAATGGCGGTGAAACACAGGCCCTCCGGCCAAGGCATCGACAAAATAAGACCGTCTTCTCCCTCGGCGGTGGCCGGACGCAGGCCCCCCCCGAGGCAAAAGGCGCCGCCCCATTGGCGGAGTGGGTTTACACGGTCTTCAATCCAACAGCCGATGCAGATGCCGTTCGATGATGGGCTGGGCGGATGCCCAGCCGTGTTTTAGTTTTTGCTGATCCAACAGCAAGTCCGTGGATTCCCGGCGGGCCTCTTCGTGCGTCTTGCCCTTCATGGCCTTCATTCGGCGGATCAGTTCTTCGCGGCGGGTTTTCAAATGCCGCCGCCAGATGCGTAGCAGCAACTCCTCGGCCGCTTGGCGCACCTTTTCCACCGCTTCCGTCTCCCTCATCACCTTTTTGGGTGAATTGACGATGCGCGACGCGAAGGCACGGCAATCCTCGCTTTCCTCCTCCAGGAAGGCCATCAAGTCCTCCTCTTCGGCCAAGGCATGAATGACGGCCCGGCAACTGGGATTGGTCAGCAGGCGATAGGGCAGCCAATTCCGAACAAACCCCGCCAGCTCCGGCGTACCGCATGTTCCCAGCAACATGGCGAGCTCGACTTCCTCGGGAGGGGGATGCGCCGCCGCAGGAATTTCCGGGGGCGGCACGGCAGGCGAAAGAGAGGAATATGCGGCCGGCCGCTGTTTCCTGCGGAGCACACTTCGCAAATCCTGCTGCAGGGAGGAAACCCTCACATTCAGCGCCACGGCCGCCGTGCGTAGCATATGTTCCGACTGGGCGGCGCCTTGGGCGTGGGAGGCGAGATCCAGCACCGCCTGAGTGGCCCGTACGAGTCCTTCCTGGCGGTGCAAATCCATTCGGGAGCGGAGAAGATCCAGCAGAAATTCCATCGGGGTCTGGATGTTCTCCAACACCGCCTCAAACGCCGAAGCACCGCCTTTCAGGATGAGCGTATCCGGATCTTCTCCTGCGGGCAGAGCGGCCAGCGAAACCGCCAGTCCTTCCTCCAACAACAGCTCTGCGGTACGCAGGGCGGCCTTTTTTCCAGCGGCATCGGCATCCAGCACCACCAAGATATGATCGGCATAGCGCTTGAGCAGGTGGGCATGCTCCTCGGTGAAAGCCGTCCCCTGGGATGCCACGGTATGGGTGAAGCCGGCCAGATGGCAGCGGATGCAGTCAATCTGTCCTTCGCAGAGGATGGCACGGCGCTGGTCCAGGATCGCACGCTTGGCTTTGTCCAATCCGAACAGAATCCGGCTTTTGCGGAACACCAAGGTTTCAGGCGTGTTGATGTATTTTCCGGCGGCTGATTTTTCGGGCCGAAGCAGACGGCCGCTGAAGCCGACGGCCCTCCCCAACTCATCCCGGATGGTGAACATGACACGCCCGCGAAACCGGTCGTAGAGGCTGCCTTTTTCATTTTTGGACAACAGCCCGGCGGCCTCCAGAGCTTTTATTTTGTTCCCGCTGCGACCGCCGGCGTGATCGGTCAAAAACCCCCATCCTTCCGGTGCATAGCCGATGCCCCATTCCTTCCAGACCGCCGGGCCGAGCGAACGGCCTTCCAGATAGGCGCGGGCTTCTGCAGCTTCAGGATGCCGTAGCAATTCCTGCTGATAGCACTTGGAGGCGTCTTCATTCGCGGATAGAATCTCATCCTTGGCGGGCCCCTCGCGGCGGGTTCCACCGCCTTCATCAAATTCAAGGGCCACACCGGCACGGGCCGCCAGCATCCTGACGGCTGTGGGGAAATCCACATTTTCGTACTGCATGACGAATTTGAACACGTCCCCGCCGACCTGACAGCCGAAGCAATAGAACGCCTGGCGGGTGGCATTGATGGTGAAGGAGGGTGTCTTTTCCTTATGGAATGGGCACAAGGCCTTGGCGGAGGCGCCCATCCGCTTCACTTGGATATAGGAACCGATCACCTCCACAATATCCAGAGAATTGCGGATGCGGTCGAGGACCTCCTTGGACACCATCCCCGGCATGAAAGGCTACGGCTCCCACACCGGAGGCAACGGATAATCGGCAGAAGACGAAGCCGCTGGTTCTTCCTCCACCACCGGCGGCATCACGGCATGGGGGATGTCCACCCCCATCGGTACCTCCGCCTGCAGGATGGCGGCTTTCTGCGCCATTGTGTTGTAGCCATGCACCAAATGCGGCAACACGGCACGGCCGATGCTGGAATGATACATGACCGCCCGCTGCAACGGGGCAAATGGAATGAAGCTGGTGATCAGCATCAGTACCAAGTAAAGCGCACCATGCCGGAGCATCCCCACCAAAAGGCCGCCCAGCCGTTCCGGCATCCCTTTGAAGGAAAACGACATGATGGCCCCCAGCGCAATTCGAAGCAAGTGCATGCCCACCCAGGATGCAAACAGCAGGAAGATGATGGACAGCAACCGCGCAAGCTCGATGTTCAATTTCCATTGGTCCACCGCCCAGTCGGCCAGTGGGCCATAGCCCAGCCAAGTGACCAGGCCGGCCACCACCACGCTGATCAACATGGCCAGCTCGTGCGACAAGCCGCGGATCAGCCCCAGAACGGCGCCATATGTCAGGACAATGAGGAACAACCAATCCACCCAGTTTAATGCCGTCCAATCCATGATGCCTCTCCTTGCTCGAAATCCTTATTCTTCCCCGGCTTCGGCACCAACCGGCCCCACATCCATCTCACAGCCCATCATGATGCCGTCGTCAAATAAAAATCGGCCGTTGACTGGACGCGCTTCCAGCACCAGCGGATACCACAGGCGGTCATCCGCCCACATCTGGCCGTAGGGCATTTCCCGTTCATCCATCCAGAGGGGAATCGCCTCCTCTGTTTCGGTCGGCACGCCGTCATAGGAAGAAGCGGTATAGACATGGCAACGAAGGGAATATCCGCTGGTGAATTGGAAGGCCAGCACGCCGGCCTTTTTCACGCCCACCGGTGTGACATGCAGTTCTTCCTGCGCCTCCCGAATGGCTCCGGCTTTCGGTGTCTCGCCAGGCTCCACCCGGCCGCCCGGAGCATTGATCAGCCCGGCCCCCATACCCCTTAGTTTGCGAATCAACAGCACCATGCCGTCCATCCGCACGAACATCAGAGTGGCGGTTTCCCTCGGCACCCACGTTTTCCAATCCATTTGCGTAAACTTCACAACAACTCCTTATCGCCAGAGTGGTATCATATTCGCCCGCCCGGCGAAAAGCAAAACAGCCAGACACGCCCCCTCTCGCTTCAAGCCCATCGTCCCCTCTCCTAGCGGAAAAAGATTCCCTTTCTCCCCATCCTTGCCCTATACTAAATCAAATAAACCTAGGATTCCGCGATGAAATATGATTTTGACATCCCCGTGGACCGGCACGGCACGGCCAGCACCAAATGGGACAACTTGGCCAACCGATATGGTCGGGCGGGCCTGTTGCCCATGTGGGTGGCGGATATGGATTTTACATGCCCCTCGCCCGTGGTCGAGGCCATCCGGCACAGGGCGGAACATCCCATCTACGGCTATTCATTTCCCACGGACTCCTGCTATGAAGCCATCCAACACAAACTGGAGAGGGATTTCCACTGGCAGGTGGAAAAGGAATGGATTGTGTTCAGCAACGGCGTGGTGGATGGCCTCGACGTCGCACTCCAATCCCTTCTCCAGCCGGGCGACCATGTTCTCCTGCAGGAACCGGCTTTCTTTGATTTTTTCCCCCTGTTGCAGCACCACGGGGTCGTCATAGATTCCATTCCTCTGGCCGAAGACAACGGAACCTGGCGGATGGATGCACAGGCCCTGGAAAAAGCCTATACACCCCGGACCAAAGCCCTGCTGTTCTGCAGTCCCCATAATCCCACCGGACGGGTATGGACGCCCGAAGAACTGGCCATGGTGGCCGAAAGCGCCCGGAGGCACAACTGCATCATCCTGTCGGACGAAATCCATTGCGACATTGTGTTTTCTCCCCACCGCCACACGGTGCTGGCCAGCCTCGGTCCGGACATCCGGGAGCGGACCCTCACCTTCATGTCGGCCAGCAAGACCTTCAATACCGCGGGATTATGCACCGCCTATGCCGTCATTCCCAACAAAACCCTCCGCGACTCCTTTCTGGCCGCCCAGACCGGCCGGGAAACCGGAACGCTTTTCGGCTATGTGGCCCTAGAAGCCGCCTATGAGCACGGTGGGTCCTATCAACGGCAATTGATCGACTATCTCGCGGGAAATGTGGACACATTCCTGCAACTCTGCCGGGAGCATCTCCCCGCATGGAACGTGGTCCGGCCAGAAGGCAGCTATTTGGCCTGGGTGGATATGCGGAACATGGGGCTCTCCCCGGACGACCTCAACCGCTTCCTGATGCAGCAAGGCCATTTGGCTTTGAAGGACGGCCGGGCATTCGGCGCCGGTGGCGAAGGGTTCCAGCGTTTCAACCTGGCTTGTCCGCGGGACACCATCCGGCAAGCCGTCCACCAAGCGGCAGCCGCCCTAAAAAACCTCTAAACCCACCCGCCAGTTCCCGGATGGGCGCTCAGGCCCCTAGGAAATCGCGCTTTTCTCCTCCATCCACCAAGGGCGGGAATTTTTCTCGGCACCTTCCTTGTCTTTGATATCTTTGTTCTGGAGAACTTGAGCGAAAGGATGAGCCATGAATGAAACTGTGAAAACCCTGCTGACGCGCCGGTCCATCCGGGGCTTTAAAACCGAACAAATCAACGACCGGGATCTGGATACGATTTTGGAAACTGCCAAATATGCGCCTAGCGGTAGCGGCAGGCAATCCCCGGTGTTCGTCGTCGTGCAGGATGCCTCCACCCGGGCAAAATTGACCCGCATGAATGCCAAAGTCATGGGAAAACAAAATGTGGATCCCTACTATGGCGCACCCACCCTCATCTTGGTTTTCGCCGATTCGGAACGCAACACCGGATTCGAAGATGCCTGCCTCGCACTAGGCACCATGCTCATTGCCGCCGCCGCTCTGGATCTCGGCGCCTGCTGGATCCACCGTGCCAAAGAGATGTTCGATTCGGAAGAAGGTCAGGCGTTGATGGTGGAGTGGGGCGTTCCTCCCCGGTTTTACGGTGTGGGTGCCTGTGCCCTCGGCTATGCAGCGCAAAAAGCCGCGCCACCCCTGCCGAGGAAGGCCGACTATGTGATCCGCGTCTAAGCGGAGTATGCCTTATCCAAGGTTGTAAGCGGCGGACCTTGATGGATCCGCCGGTGGGAGGGACTTCTTTTCCGAAAGGGAGGGAAGCCACCGCCTTTTCGGAGCCATTCTTTGGCTCAGCACGAAATACGGCTCAGGCATCCACCAACGGCAATTGTTCCGGGGCCAAGTTCCGTAGCAACGTCCGAAGAATGGCCGCAGGAAGCAAATCCCCCCGACCTTCTTGAAGCTGTACATCGGGTTCGCCCAGCGGCCTCAAGTCCGCATCCACCTCCACCCGGAAGCCGGGCGCCGTGTAAACATAGCCTCCGGCCCTGGGCTCCAAAACATGCGTCTCCCCCCGGAAGCGGCCGACCACACGGCGGGAAGCCCCCCGACCGATCAGCCGGAAGGCGTTGTCGCTCTGCGCTTCAAATTCCGTTTCAGACACATATAGCCGCGGCTTATCGGCATAGGGTTTTCCCGCACTGGGGCAGAACGTGGCGCAGTTGGCGCACTCATTGCAAAAATCCGTCAGCACGGCGGTTTGATAGGCCTGCTCCACGCAGAAGGGAATCGACGCACCCGCCACGGCCCGGCCCTTTTCAAACGTCCACGATGCCAGTTCAACGGCAAATGGCTCGCAGATATAGGTCAGAAAGGCGTGATTCGGACACACGCTGGTGCAAATGGAACAGAATCGGTCGCAAGCCAAGCAGCGGGAGGCCTCTTCAGAAGCGGCAGGCTCCGACAACGTTTGAAGCACCTCCTCGAAATTCCCACGGGCGCTCACCGAGCGTTCTTCCACAGCCACCCGTTTCTCCCGCGTCGCCCGTTTCCGCATCACAGCCGGCAGGTCCAACCCGCCAGTGCAACGGTTGGCAGACGCCGCCAGCGAGCCGCCAGTGAGGCGGCGGATGATTTCAAAGGCGATACGCTTGCCATCGCCTTCCGCCTTCACCAGCGTGAGGGGCCCGGCATTCACGGCATCCCCGCCGGCAAACACATCCTCCACAGACGTGGCGCCGGTGGCCTCATCGGCCACGATGTATCCTTTGGCATTCCGCTCCACCCCCGTATCCTTCAGGAATTCCAGATCCGGGCGCTGGCCGATGGCGGCAATGAGGATATCCAGCTCCAGCACGAAATCCCGGCCGGGAACTTCCACCGGGCGGCGGCGGCCACTGGCATCCGGTTCGCCCAGCTCCATGACGGCGCAGCGAAGCCCCGTCACTCGGCCCTCGCGGGTTTCCACCGCCTTGGGAGCAGACAGTTCGCGAATTGGAATGCCCTCTTCCATCAATCCGAGCACCTCCTCGCGGTGGGCCGGCATTTCCTCTGTGGTCCGGCGGTACACCACCAGCGCATCCCCTCCCAAGCGCTTGGCCACCCGGGCGCAATCCATGGCGACATCTCCGCCCCCCACCACGCCGACACGGCCTTTCAGGGAATTCAATTCCCCATCCCGAACGCGGCGCAAAAATTCAATGCCGTCGAGCACGCCGTCCGCCTCCTGCCCTTCCACCCCCAACGGCATGCCCTTCTGGGCGCCGGTAGCGACCACAGTATAGGTGCTCCCCTGTTCACGAAGGTCTTTTAGGGTGAAATCCCGTCCGGCCGTCTGCCCAAAGCGGAATTGTACGCCCGCCGTTTTCAACCGATCCACATCCTGTTGCACCACCGCCGGAAGGGAGCGATAGGCGGGCAGGGTTTTGGCTGCCATGCCGCCCGCCTGGGAGCGTTCATCCCACA
Organism: Verrucomicrobiota bacterium; assembly: GCA_031262805.1. Classification (GTDB taxonomy): domain Bacteria; phylum Verrucomicrobiota; class Kiritimatiellia; order CAIQIC01; family Lenti-01; genus JAISGX01. The sequence goes on from JAISGX010000036.1 coordinate 20,163, forward strand.
CCGTGACATTCAGGCCGGCTTCCCGCAGGAACGCCGCCGCAGAAAGGCCACAGGGCCCAGCGCCGATGATACTCACCTTTCCCGGCTGCGTTGCTCCCGGCTCCAGCACGGGATCCGTCCCCTTTTCCATGATGAAGCGTTTGATTTCCCGAATGGCCAGCGGCTGGTCGTATTGCGTGCGGATGCACGTCAATTCGCAATCGTGATTGCAGGCGCGGCCCAAGGTGGCGCCCATGGCGTTGTCCCGGCGGACAATGGCCGCCGCTTCGTCCAACGCGCCGCGCTTCACGGCATCCATATAGGCCGGCACATCCTGCCCGATGGGACACGTGGTGGTGCAGGGCGCCTGCACACAGTCGAAGAAAAACAATGGACGGCTGGTCTTGGTTGCGCGTCGGTCGAAAGAATCCCGTTTGTACAGCGGAGAAGCAAGCACATGCTCGGCATAGGCCGTCAGGTTGGCCAAGGCGGCGGCCTTCACATCCCCTTTTGCCTTGGAATCCGCCTTCGCCAGAATGAAGCTCGGCAAATCTCCCGCACCCATGGCCGCCATGGCGGTTCGGGTTTCGGAAAGATACTGCAAGGTGCGCGCATAGCCTCCCGGGCGCAACAAATCGCTGCTGGTTGTGACTGTGGTCATGCCGCAGGCCAGCAGGTCCGCCACATTCCATGCATCCGCCCCGCCGGCATACGACATCTTCAACTCGCCGGCAAACTCAGTGGCCAGTTTGGCCGCCAGATTCACGGTCACAGCCTGTAATGGCCGACCGGAGAGATACATCATCTTTTCCCTGGCTGGAAAAACCGTCCGATGGTTGAGAACTTCTAGGGTGTTGGACAACTTCACCCCGAACTGAACCCCCTTTTGCTCGGCCCGAACACGCAGATCGGTCAAGATGTTCAGGGCATCGGCATATTTCAAATCATGCCCGAATGCTTCATCTGGAACAGTGACCTGCCGGAATCCGCACACGTCGTTCAAAATGCTCCGTAGGCGTTCCGGTCCCAAGAGGGTGGGATTGAGCTTCACATTCGTATGAAGGCCGCAGTCTTCAATGAGGTAGGCCGCAATCTTTCCAATTTCATCCGGCGGACAACCGTGCATGGTGGAAAGCGTCACATTGTCCGACAGGCGGGATGGAATCTCGACCTCCTTCACGGCGGGATACACCGCCGCCACCGCCGCCACCGCCGACGTCAGGACATCCCCGGCATCCGCCATACGGGCCAGAAAACGTTGGACATTCGGCTTGAGAACGCCTTCCAGATTATAGCCCACGCTCATGTTGAAAATCATCCCCGGGGTTCCCTCGAACCCCAGCTTGCGGCGCAACGCATGGATCACCACCCAGGCCATCACATATTCCTGGACCGATTGGTCAATCTTCAGTTCCTGAGACCATTCGACGTTATAGCCTTCGTCCTGCATATCGATGCACGGCTTGGTGATTTCCAACTCGTCCAGCGTCTGGATGGTCTTCAGTTCGATGAAACGCGAGCCCTGCAGCCAGGCGGCAATGATGTTCTGCGCCATCTGAGAGTGAGGACCAGCCGCCACGCCAAACGGTGTTTCCAACGGCTGGGAATACAACGCCGTCCGAAAAGGATCCGTTGGCTTCGGACGAAAAAACAACTCCTTGGGAATGCCGAAAATGCTTCCCCGGTGATCCAATTCCCCAAACACCCACGCCGCCAGTTGAGTCATCGACAACGGCTGAAAACGATCTGACATAGCACTTCTCCTTGCAACAGCATGCCCATTCGATTGTCGAATGAGCAGAGCGGAATAGTGGCATAATCCGCCCCCGCCGCGCAAGTATCCATGGCGGCCTGTCGACACAACAAAAAAAAACGCTATACTGAGGCGCATGAAGAAATCCCTTTCCGAACAAGCCGTGGAGTACCTCGAATATTTGAAGGAACAGGGCCTTACGCATGTGCCGGCATCGAAAAAGATCCGCCCCAAACCAACATCCGTAGCGGCGGCAAGCAAACCGCAGGCCCCACACCGACAGGCCTCTACTCCCTCCCCTGTGGAGGCGGCAAGCGCCCTCCCCGCCTCCTCCGTTCCTTCCGCTCCCCCGGCGGGCGGCGTGGATACCCTTGAAAGCCTGAAGGCAGAAATTGCGCAATGCCATGCCTGTCCCCTGTGGGAGACGCGCCTGCATACGGTTCCCGGCCAAGGCATCCTCCATCCGGACATCATGTTCATCGGGGAAGGCCCCGGCCAGAACGAGGATGAACAAGGTTTGGCCTTCGTCGGAAAGGCGGGCCAGCTGCTGACCAAAATGATTCAAGCCATGGGATATGCCCGCGAAGACGTGTTCATCGCCAACATCGTCAAATGCCGCCCGCCGGGAAACCGGGTGCCCTCTCCCGATGAGATGGCCGGCTGCATGCCCTATCTCAAGCGGCAGATCGCCATCATCCAGCCCAAACTGATTGTCTGCCTGGGGGCCACGGCTGTACGCGGTCTGGTGCAGGAACAAACCAGCATCAGCCGGGTCCGCGGCTCCTGGCGGGAGTTCGAAGGCATTCCCGTCATGCTGACCTTCCACCCGGCCTATCTTCTTCGCGATCCGCGCAAAAAAGTGGAGGCCTGGGCCGATTTGAAAGCCGTCCTGGCCCGGCTCGGCAAAACGCCGCCGACCATGCCCGCCAAACCATGAAGGCCGCTCGGCGCCGAACCGGGAGAGCCATCCTGTTGCTGGCGGCCATGGGGGTGGGCGCCCTTCTTGTCCTGTATGCCGTGGACCCTGCGGCATCTTCCTTGTATCCCCGCTGTCCGCTGCATGCTCTCACCGGCCTCCTGTGCCCCTTGTGCGGCGGCCTGAGGGCCATGCACCACCTGCTGCACGGGGATGCGCAAACCGCTTGGGCGCTCAATCCTTTCGTGTTCTTCGCCCTGCCGACGGGGTTTCTGCTGATGGCTCTGCCGTCCCTGCCCCAGGGCCTACGTTCGGGACTGCTTTGGGCAATGGCGTTGCTCCTGCTAATCGTCTTTCTTTGGCGGAACGGCTTCCTGCCCGGGGCATGAAAAAACCCGCCCGAAAAACGGGCGCTCGCTCCTGCCTCCGTGGGCAACCTTATGCCTCGGGAGGCGGTTCCTCCGCTTCGATGCGGCTCTTCTCTTCGACGGCCTGCCGCTCTTCCAAACTGGGGGACAGGTGATGGTAAGCCACCACGGGAATCGCCAACATCAGCGGCGCCGTAAAGAAGACCCCGATGCCGCAGACCAATGCGCCCACCACGAACAAGGAGATGGACACGAGACACAGCAACAGCAACGGCCCATACTGGGTCTTGGCCATGTTGTAACTCTGTACCATGGCCGGCCCGAAATCCATTTTGCGATCCACAATCAACGAAATGGTGAACATCACCAATGGAGATACACACCATGCGGCCACCGCACCGATACCCGGGGCTAGGTAGGAAAGCAAGGAGGACACGACGCCCCACACCAGACAAAACAGAAATGCCGGCAGGAAGTATTCGAACCCGATGAACACATCCCCCACATTCGGCTTCTGGGGGGCGTTGCGCAACAACCGCAACAGGATGAGCGTCACGCCCGCCAGCATGGGTCCATACAGGATGCCGCAGGTGAACACGCCCAGAAGCAACGCCAACAGGCTGGCGACGAAAAGAAGAACAAAGTTCTCCTTATACAGCTGGAAGGCTTCCTTAATCCAACCGCCAAAATCCATTCGTTGCTCCGTCATACGAACCTCCTGACTCAAACAAGGCTAATATCTCGTGAAAACAATCGCATAAAGTCATGGCGGATGGCAAGCCCTCTGTTGCTTGACATTTTCCACCAACCCCGTATGCTTCCCACACTTTCCTTTGAAGAAAAGGGCGTTTAGCTCAGTTGGTTAGAGCGCGTGCCTCACATGCACGAGGTCACTGGTTCAACTCCAGTAACGCCCACCATGTAGAAAACCGGAACATAAACCTTCACCCAGATTATCCCTGCAGACGCAAAAGCAGACGAGGTCTTGCAGGCTTGGCTCGAAGCCGTTTGGGAACGCTTTGCGACGCTTGAAAACGCGGAGTCCGCGCTCCGCAACATAAGGGCTTTGGCCGAACAGATGCATAACCAAACAAAATTCCCGGAGCACCTCCATTTTCCATTTATGAATGCCGATCCATCGGTACCGGGCGATTCCTCCACAAATTGACCTTTCGCACGACTGGGAATACATGCTCGCAACCATATTCATCACGCCGTGCGAATTGATTTACCAATACATTATGAATGGAGTTCCAAAGAAATGAATAAGCAAGAAGCTCAACCCACGCTGGACGAATTAGTACTGGGATTCGAAGGCGAGATGTCGCGCATTGATTTTGCTTCAATGCTCGCTTCGTCAACATTCAAGGAAACGCGAGATCGCTGGAAATCTCAGATTGAACACATGAAAAAGCATGCCGAAGCGCACAAAGAAAAATCGAAAACTACTGTTTACAGCCGCAGTATGTGGCGCCTATTTTCCTGCGATGATGCAAGAACTGACCCGCAGGCGCCTGCGTGGATCTCTCTTAACTCGCATGGCGAGCAGGATGAGGAACTGCTTTTGACCTTGGAAGAGAACTTTTCTCTTCAATTGAACTGGTTCTTTGTTTCGGCCTTTGAAGCTTATGAGCGTTTTGTAAAATCAACATATGCGGCACTTGGTTATCTCGACAAGGGCTTCTGGCTATGTTCGGACTATGGCGAAATTCCCGTCCGCGAGATTTCTCAGAAACCTCAGAATTGGTTTGAAGAGAAAATGCGCCGTAAGCCAAACCAATTCTCCGTGGATGCCATTTTAAAGCGAATACGAGAGGTCTTGCCTCATATTGTTGAGCACGAAAAAGCACATGAATTGCGCATGTGGGGCAGCGTCGCCGAGAAATTTCGGCATATAATCGTTCATGATCATGGCGTCATACCTCAAAAGAAATTCTGGGAACAAATGGATAATGCAACGGGCTGTCATTTGGATGGGAAAACACCGGGAATGATTGAGATGAAATATTGGATTTCAACGCACCTTAAGTCAGAGGACATGAACTATAGGATTATTATGATTGATTGTTCAAAAATCGGGAAGAAGGGGTCCAGAATTAGCACCCCCCTCGACCAAATGCTCCGAAGGCTTGCAAACCATGCATTGCTGATTTATTCAAGCCTAGCAGAGCATTTCAATTTCACCCCACATTGGGAAAGGAAGTAAGGCTCACTTTCGATGTCTGTAGTGTATGGTCCTAGAATAGCCGGACTTTGGGGTGGTTAATGCCGCCACGCTTTTGCGTGGTGGCGAGAAGCCACTGGCGAAAATCATGCGCGCCTGGGTGAACAAAGCGGTTGAGAGCGTGGATGTAAGCGAGGTTGTTGCTCTAACGATAGACGGGAGATCATTCAAGCAAGTATGTGCAGCTGAGAAGCGAGCCCGAAACGCGAACAGCGTAGCGTCGCGACAGTCGCCAAAAATAGACGCTCCCAAGCGCGAAAACGCCGAAAACACGATGAGCGATGGCGGCTTGGACGAGCTCTTTTCCACACAAAACACCGCGAATCCTAACGCCAGAATGCTCACAATAAAGGTGAGAATCTTGCGCCCTTTGGAAAGCCTAAAAACGGAGAGCCGGGATTATTCGGCGTTTTCATGGCCATACCAGTCGAATTTTCGCGTCACGAACATGATAAACGCCGTAACGGCAAACGTGCACAGCGCCCCGATCAAAAGCGCGTACGACTCGACGTTTAAAACCGCGTAGAGCAACACATACGACAAAACGGCCACCGCGCCCATATACCACGTTTTTGACCACGACGGAAGCAGGGAGCGCGAATATAATGTGAGCATAACGGTCACTGCGGACGCCGCGACAAAGTAGGCGGTGTAAAACGGAATTTGTTCTGACAGCGCCAAGAGCAACAGGTAAAAGATGATGTTTCCGATCCCCACGAGAATGTACGGCACCGGATGAATGCGGCGCTTGGTAAACACTTCAAGCAAAAACAGCGTGAGAAAGGGAACGATTAAAAACAGAATGGCGTATTTTACCGCCCGCGTATTCAGCGCGTATGTGTCGATCGCACGAAAAAAGTTTACGCCGAAAAAAGATTCTGAAGCATCGGGCACGGCGGCGCTTGTCCAAAAAAGTGGAATGTCGCGGGAAAGATAGCTCACCTCCCATTCGGCGGAAAAATCTGTATCGCTTATCTTTGAGGAAACGGGGAGAAACGCCCCTTGGAACGATGGCGACGGCCAGTCCGCACGCATCGCCACGTGCGTACTTTGCGCTATCGGCAAAAAGCGCGCCGATTTTCCGCCCTGAATGCCGATGGTCACCACAAAGGGAATGTCGCCCGAAAAATCCGCTTGTCCCAACGTGAGGCGTGCGGATACGCCGCTCGACGAATTGCTCGATGGAACAAGGGATGTGCTCCCCGGCTCAAAAAAAAGACCTTGCGCGCCACCCGCGCCGGAGAAAGCCCCGATTGTGCCTTCAATGGCGGTGATGCCTTTTTGACTTTGGATGGATATGTATAACACTGCAGGCGCATGAGGATTAAGACTTTCACCGGCGGCCGCGTTGAGCGCCCCTGTCGCACGCGCAAGATTAAACGTTCCGGTGAGCACGATGTTGCCGGAGTACAGCGGCACCGAAAAAATCCCGCGCTTACGGATTTGCGTTTTGAGCGCTGTGTCTATAGAAAGTTCTTTTGGCGCGACGGCAAGATAATACGCGCTCTTTGTGGTTTCGGTCGTTTTTATGCCGTTAGAGGCGGTGGTAACGACTTCTTTGGTCCTGGTACAGGGGATGCTCAAAATCGGCCCCGAAAACACTAACGATCCGCCCCACGCTTCCATAATTTCGTCCTCGGCGCGAGTCGCGGTGTGCCCGCGGTCGCGCACGATGCCTCGCACCATTGAAAGCGGAATAAGCATCACCAGCACAAGCGTCATAAGCAAAAGAATTTTTGCCGTGGACGTTGAAAACAAGGGGGGACGCTCTCGAACCGGTTTTTCGCCTTGCATTACAATCCTCCGCACTTTAGGTAACTTGCCATCGGGCGAATTGTTGCACACGCGCCCAAACGGGTCAAGCGCCCGCGCCTGCCTGTGGGATGAAAAGGATCTGATGGAACGGCTCCGGCTCTATGGAACAGCCTCTTCAGCACCGCAACAGAGAAATGCCCCTGACCGACCCGCTCCCAACTCGCATCCCCAAACCTTCGGACAAAACCGCCAGCCATTCAGGCGCTTTCGCGCTCCCGTTTTGTCCTTATGGGACAGGAGTGGAAACTTATTTTCCAATGCGTAAAAAAAGGGTTCCCGGATAGCCATGAGGTCCGGAACCCAAAAATTCCACACAGTGGAAAACTTTTTTCCACACGGTGGAAAAGAAGTAGAGCCCTACGGCTGCGAGAGCAGAGCGTTGATGGCGGCGGCGGCCTTCCGGCCCTCGCCCATGGCCAGGATGACGGTGGCGGCGCCGAGCACGATATCCCCGCCCGCAAACACCTTTGGGAGGCTGGTGCGGCCGTTTTCATCCGTCAGGATGTGGCCCCACTTGTCGGTTTCCAGCCCCGGCGTGGTCTGCTTGATGAGCGGATTGGATTCGTTGCCGATGGCGATGATGACGGCATCAATGGGAATCTGGAATTCGCTACCGGCCACCTCCACCGGACGGCGGCGGCCGCTGGCATCTGGCTCTCCAAGTTCGTAGCGCAGACATTCGACGGCCGTGACCCGCCCCTTTTCGCCCAGGATGCGCCGGGCGTTCTGGAGCAGATGGAACTGCACGCCTTCTTCCTTGGCGTGGCGCACTTCCTCGACACGGGCGGGCATTTCCACCTCGGTGCGGCGATAGATCAAGTGCACATTCTTTGCGCCCAGGCGGAGGGCCGTGCGGGCAGCATCCATGGCCACATTGCCTCCGCCGAGAACGGCGACGCGTTCAGGAGAATGAATGGGGGTGAAGGCCTTGTCGCTGTTATAGGCCTTCATGAGGTTGGAGCGCGTGAGGTATTCATTGGCGGAGTAAACGCCGACGAGATTCTCGCCCTCGATGTTCATGAACTTGGGCAGGCCGGCGCCGGTGCCAACAAAAACGGCGTCAAAGCCATCCTTCTCCAGCAGATCCGCCAGCTTGCGGGTGCGGCCGACGACAAAATTGGTGCGGATTTCCACGCCCATCTGCTTGAGTGCGTCGAGCTCGGTCTGGACGATGGCTTTGGGCAGGCGAAATTCGGGAATGCCATACACCAGCACGCCGCCAGCTTTGTGGAAAGCTTCGAACAGGACGACCTCGTGTCCGGCGCGGCGGACATCCGCCGCCACGGTGATGCCGGCGGGACCGCTGCCGACCACGGCGACTTTTCGGCCGGTGGCGGGCGCCACCACCGGGGACTGCATGGCGTTGTGTTCCCGCTCCCAATCCGCGGCATACCGTTCCAGCCGGCCGATGGCGACGGCCTTCTCCACCGACTTGAGGGCCTTGCCCAGCGTGCAGGGCTGCTGGCACTGGGTTTCCTGCGGACACACGCGCCCGCACACCGCAGGCAACAGGCTGGTCTGTTTGATGATCCGGATGGCCGCAGCGGGATCGCCCTTGACCAGCTCGGCAATAAAGTCGGGAATCCGAATGCTCACCGGGCACCCGTTCACACAGGGGGCGTTTTTGCATTGCAGGCAGCGCTGTGCCTCCACGCGGGCCTGGTCGGCGAAATAGCCGGTGGCGACTTCCCGCATATTTCGGGCGCGAGCCAGCGGCTCCTGCGTCGGCATCTCCTGCGCGGGAAGGGCCATGCGGTCGCGGGGCTTCAACGGTTGCGCCAAGCCTTCCAGGCGCTCCCACTCCAGGCGGGCGGCCTCCTTCAACTCATCTGGGTTCTGCCAACTCATTCCTTCAATCCTTTTTCCATCGCTTCCTCGTGCATCCGGCAGCCGTCCGCCGCGATTTTCTCCTGCTCGCGGAAGGCGCCGAGACGCTGAATCAACAAATCATAATCCACTTGGTGACCGTCGAATTCCGGCCCGTCCACGCACACAAACTTGGTCTGGCCGCCCACGGAGACGCGGCAACCGCCGCACATGCCGGTGCCGTCGATCATGATGCTGTTGAGGCTGACGACGGTGGGCACATTGTAGAGCTGGGTGGTCAGTGCGCAAAACTTCATCATCATTGGCGGGCCAATGGCAACGGCCAAGTCTGGCTTTTCCTGCCGCTCGCACACTTCTTTCAGCGGCGCCGTCACGAGGTCCTTGCGTCCGTAGGAGCCGTCATCCGTGCAGATGAACAGTTCGTCCGCAATGGCGCGCATGTCCTCTTCCATGATCACCAGCTCCTTGGTGCGCGCACCGATGATGACGATGAGCTTGTTGCCGGCCTGCTTCATGGCCTGGGCAATGGGATAGGTGGGCGCCACACCGATACCGCCGCCGACGCAGACGACGGTGCCGACTTTTTCAATGTGTGTGGGACGGCCGAGCGGGCCGACCAGGTTGGCGATGGACTCGCCTTCCTCCATCTGCGCCAGCACCCATGTGCTACGGCCGACGACCTGAAAGACGATGGTGATGCTCCCCTCTTTCTCATCGGCATTCGCAATGGTCAGCGGGATGCGCTCCCCGAAATCCGTATCCATCTGCAGAATGACAAATTGGCCGGGCTTGCGCTCTTCGGCAATCAACGGCGCACGGATCCGCATGCGGTAGACATCTTTCGAGAGCTGTTCTTTCGCCAGTATTTGATTCATCTGCTCACTCCATGTGTGAAAACTGGAATAAAAATGGTGGCGAGAATCGGGATCGAACCGATGACACATGGATTTTCAGTCCATTGCTCTACCAACTGAGCTATCTCGCCACCAAAATCCTGTCTCTTATATCGCAAGGGGCACCGGCGTGTCAATACGCTTGCCTCCTCAAACGGCTCATTTTATAATGGGTGAGATATGAGTGAGCGCCTTGATTGTCCGTTCTGCGCCCTCCCGGCCGAACGCGTGGTGGAGGAGGAGGGTCCCTGTCTGGCCTTCCGGGATGCCTTTCCCGTCACGGAGGGGCACATGTTGATCATTCCACGGCGGCACACTCCGTCCTTCCGGGAGCTAACGGTGGAAGAATGGGCGGCCGCCCACCGGCTGGCCCGGCGGCTGGCCGTGAAACTGCAGGAGGCGGACGCCACCATCTCCGGCTTCAGCTTCGGAGCGAACGATGGAGCATCAGCCGGACAAACCGTCTTCCATTGCCACCTGCACCTGATTCCGCGGCGGGAGGGGGACCATCCCGCGCCGCGCGGCGGCATACGGGCCGTCATCCCCCACAAAGCGCACTACTGAAAGCCTTCACGGACGGGGGAACCCGGCGGATCCTTCAGCGGAAAGGATTTATCGAACGCCAGGGCCTCCTCTTCCAAGAGTTCAACCGGCGCAAAATCATATTCCCATTTTCCGTTTATGTCCCCCAAGGCGCCCGGAAGTGGCTCCACCGCGCATGAAGGCATCGGTTTTTTTCTCATGAGGCGCGCCGTGGAACCCTTCGGTATTCAGGAAGCGGCACAGAGCGCCCCATTTCTCCCTTGCGAGACCGTGAAATCGAGGGTATCTTTTCTCGCTCTCCGGGAGAACGTGCCAACGGGTGGCCGGATTGAGCGGATATAGGGATGTGGAGATGAAGAGCAACCATACAGAATTGAATGCGTGGATCGAAGAAGTGGCCGCGTTGTGCAAGCCGGATGCCATTTATTGGTGCGACGGCTCTCAGGAAGAATATGACCGCCTCGCGGCGGAATTGGTCGCGGGCGGCACCTTCACGAAACTGAACGAAGCCAAGCGCCCCCATTCCCATCTGGCCTTCTCCGACCCGGCGGATGTCGCCCGTGTGGAGGACCGCACGTTTGTCTGTACCACCGACCCGAGGGAAGCCGGGCCGAACAACAACTGGTGCGAACCGGAGGAAATGAAGGCAACCATGCGAAAGCTGTACGACGGCTGCATGCGCGGCCGCACGATGTATGTCATTGCGTTCAGCATGGGCCCCATCGGCTCCCCCATCGCCCACATCGGCGTGGAGCTGACGGATTCCGCCTATGTGGTCTGCAACATGCGCATCATGACCCGCATGGGCGGGGAGGTGCTCAAGGCCTTGGGCAAAGACGGCGTGTTTGTGAAGTGCTTGCACTCCGTGGGCTATCCTCTGGTGGATCGGCCGGATGTGCCCTGGCCCTGCAATCCCGAAAACCGCTACATTTCCCATTTTCCGGAAGAACCCGCCATCTGGTCCTTTGGGTCCGGCTATGGCGGCAACGCCCTGCTCGGCAAAAAGTGCTTCGCCCTCCGCATTGCCAGCACCATGGCCCGCAAGCAGGGCTGGATGGCCGAGCATATGCTCATCCTTGGCCTGACGAATCCCGAAGGGAAAAAGATCTATGTGGCCGCCGCCTTCCCCAGCGCCTGCGGCAAAACCAACCTCGCCATGCTCCAACCAACCATCCCCGGCTGGAAAGCGGAATGCGTGGGCGACGACATCTGCTGGATGAAGTTCGACGCAACCGGCCGACTGCGCGCCATCAACCCGGAGGCTGGATTCTTCGGCGTGGCCCCCGGCACCTCGATGAAATCCAACCCCAATGCCATCCTGACGCTGCGCGCCAATTCCATCTTCACGAATTGCGCGCTGACGGAGGAAGGCGATGTGTGGTGGGAGGATATGACCGACGAGCCGCCAACCCATGCGACCTCCTGGCGGGGGGAGCCCTGGACGCCGGAATCCGGCACAAAAGCCGCCCACCCCAATGCGCGCTACACCACGCCCGCCAGCCAATGCCCTGTGATTGATCCTGCTTGGGAAGACCCGGCGGGCGTGCCGATCTCCGCCATTCTCTTCGGCGGCCGCCGTCCCGGCACGGTTCCACTGTGCTTCGAAGCGCCGTCATGGGAATATGGCACCTTCCTCGGGAGCATCCAGGCCAGCGAAACCACCGCCGCCGCCGCAGGCAGCGTGGGTGTGTTGCGCTACGATCCGATGGCTATGCTGCCGTTCTGTGGCTACAACATGGGTGATTATTTCGCCCATTGGCTGTCCATGCCGGGCCGGGTGGAGAATGCAAAAATGCCCTTGGTCTTTTATGTGAACTGGTTCCGCAAGTCGGATGACGGCCGCTTCCTGTGGCCGGGCTTCGGCGAGAATGCGCGAGTGTTGAAATGGATTTTCGAACGCGTGGAAGGCGGCGGCAAGGCGCAGAAAACCGCCATTGGCTTGCTACCCACCGCCGATGCCATCGATACCACCGGCCTTTCCATTGAGGCGGAGGATATGGCGGAACTGCTTTCCGTGGATGCCCAGGGCTGGCTGGACGACATGCCTGCCATTCGGGCGCATTACGCCAAATTCGGCGACGCCATTCCAGAACGGCTCCAAACGGAATTGAACAACCTGGAGGCGCGCCTCAACGCGGTGCCATAACCACAAAGGACAGGAAGGCGCGACCGCCGTGGCTTCCGTTTTCCCCATGAAGCACATCACGCTCCGCTATTATGCTCTCATCGGCGCCCGGCGCGGGACACAGGCCGATCCGTATGAAACGAATGCGGAAACGGCCCGTGAACTGTTGCACGAACTCGAAGCGAACCACGCCGTTCCGTTGACGACGAACATCGTCAAGGCGGCGGTGAATGAAGAATTCGTCGAGTGGGATGCTCCCATCCATGATGGGGACACGGTCACGCTTCTGCCACCCTTTTCGGGGGGCTGAAAAAGCACAGACGAGAGCCTGTTGTTTTTTTGCGGGCGGCCGACGGTGGCCGGAAAAAGGCCTTACTTCACAAAGGGACTGGCTCCACCCAGGCGCTCCCCCCGCCCCAGATATCGACCACAAATGAAGGCGTCGGAAGTCATGACTTTTCCGCCTTCCGGCTGGACGGACAACAACCGGACCACGCCAACACCGGCGGCCACGCACAGGCCTCCCTTGTCGCACCGGAGGACGGTCCCGGGCGGCTCATCCGTTTGGCCCTCTTCCCTTTTTAACTCATGAACTTTCAACAACGTGCCATCCGGCAGGGTGGTATAAGCGCCGGGCCAGGGATGGAAACCCCGCCAGCGGTTGACAATGGTGTCCGCAGATGATTCCCAGACTATCCGGCCATCCTCCTTCTTCAGTTTATGGGCAAAGGTCACCTTCGACTCGTCTTGGGGAATGGCCGTGGGTTTTTCTCCACTGTGCAGGACAGAGAGCACCCCCTGCAACAACTCCGCTCCTTTTTGGGCCAGTCTGGGCGCTAGGGACAGATAGGTATCCGCCGGGTCAATCGCCACGGCCTCCTGCGCCAGCAAGTCACCGGCATCCATGCGGGGGGTGACATAAAGCACGCTGACGCCGGTCTGTGCATCCCCGTTCGCCAATGCCCATTGAATGGGACTGGCGCCCCGGTATTTCGGCAACATGGAGGGATGAACATTGAGGGTGCCCAGGCGGGGAATCGCCAGCAGGTCGGCTCCCAGAAACTGACCGTAGGAGGCCACCACCAGCACATCCGGATCCAGCGCCGCCACTAGGGCGACGGACGCTTCATCATTGACGTTCATGGGGTCCAGAATGGACAGATGATAATGCCGGGCCAATGGCTTGATGGCACAGGCCTTGGCCCCCAGGCCCCGTCCGCCGGGCCGGTCCGGCTGGGTGATCACTCCCGCCAGTTCGTCCCGCCCTTCGAGCACAACCGCCTCCAGCAACGGACAGGCCAACTCCCCGGAACCCAACAGGACGATTTTTAATCTGCTCATGGGTCCATGATAAACAGGGTTTTCCACACGGTCAAACACAACACCGGGAATCGGCATCTTTCTTGTGGAATCCGGGAAAATGTGGAATACTCCGCACATGAAAGCATGCCGTTTCTTCCGATCCATTATCCTTCCCCTTCTCCTAGTCGTTTTCCTGTGCGGTTGCGGGGCTCCGGCTCCACACGCCATCCCAGCGCCGGACTATGCCCAGGCGGAGGCATGGGCCATCCGGCCGGAAGCTACGGGGCCCCGACAGCCCGTGGACCTACTGTATATCCACCCGGTTCTGGTGGCCGATCTTGAGCAGCCGCTCATGGACTGGACCGACCCGGCCATCCGTCAAAAAGTGCTGACCTATTCCCGCCAGCAGACGGATGCGTTTGCCGCCTTTGCCAATGTGTATGTCCCCTTCTGTCGCCAGCTTGAATTCAACCGGGCCCTGGTGGCATTGAAGGACACGCCCGGCGATTTCCATGCCATGGAGGTCGGCGCAGAAGATGCCCGATCCGCCTTCCGTCACTATCTGGAAGAGTGGAACCAAGGTCGGCCCTTCATTCTGTTCGGCCACAGTGAAGGCGCCATGGACTGGCTCCATGTCATGGAAACGGAATTCCGTGATCCCGACGTCGCCCGCCGCCTCGTGGCGGCCTATCTGATCGGCATTCCCATCGATCCCGCTCGGCTGGCCGCCACGCCCCATTTGAAACTAGCCGAAGGGCGGGAGGACACAGGTGTCATCATCACCTATAATACGGAAGCGCCGGAGGCGGCCGCCTCCCTGTTCACCTTGCCCGGCGGAGCATGCATCAACCCCCTCAACTGGCGCACAGATGCCGAACCCGCAGAAGCTTCTTTGAACCTAGGGGCGGTCTTCTTCGATTACTCGGGCACCCGCACCGAACCGATCTTGGAACTTCCCGCCTTTTGCGGAGCGGTGGTGGATCCGAAACGGGGAGCGCTGATCGTGAATCTGGAGTCTCCGGAGGCCTATTCGGCTCCCGACATAATGGGAGAAGGCATCTACCACATGAACGATGTCTATTTCTTTCTTCGCAACCTGGCTCAAAACGCCCAGGACCGCATACAGGCCCATTCCCGGAATCCTTGAGCCCACGACTCTCCACCGGAACGGGGGGCACAAAAAAAAGCAAGGGCGCGAACCCTTGCTTTTGAGCGGCGTGGCCGAAGGCGGCTCTATTTCGCCGGCGGCGGGGTTTTGGCATATTCCATTGCGAAATCAGCATAGAAGGCTGCCGCCCGCGTGAGGTCCGCAATGTCGATTTCCTCGTTCGGGAAATGGGCAAAACGCTCATGGCCCGGGCCGAATCCGATGCAGGGAATGCCGAACATGCCGCAGATGGACACGCCGTTTGTGCTAAACACCCAATAGGACACCACGGGATCTTCGCCAAAGGCATCCTGGTAAGCGCGGACCGCACTGGTCACCTGCGGGCTATTTTCGGGAATGTTCCACGTTGGATAGTACTTCTTCGTGGGGTACACCAGGCCGGTCCAACTCGGCACGGAATATTCCAGCACCTTGATTTCCGCCGAGGCCTTTTGAACGCTCGGCAGGGCGCGGAGTTCCGCCACACTGGTTTCCTCGTTTTCGCCAACCGTCAGGCGGCGGTCCAAATGGATCGTGCAGCTGTCGGCCACGGCACACAGGCTCGGGGAGGTTGAGCGGATGTGGCTGATCGTGACCGTGCCTTTGCCCAATGGCTCCTTGGGCGGAAGTGTCTCGTTGAGCTTTTCGATGTCCTTGATGATGTCCGCCATCTTGTATACGGCATTATCGCCGCGTTCCGGAGCGGACCCATGGCAGGAAACCCCGCGGGTCGTGATTTCAATTTCCATACGGCCGCGGTGGCCGTGATAAATTTGAAGGCTGGTCGGCTCGGTGGAAACCACCACTTCAGGGACCAGCTTGCCTTCCTGGACGATGTACTGCCAGCACAAGCCGTCGCAATCCTCTTCCTGGACGCTGGCCACCACCCAGATGGTGAGGTCTTCCGGCACCATGCCAAGCTCTTTGAGCATGGCGATGCCGTAAATGGAGCTGGCGACGCCACCTTTTTGGTCGGTGCAGCCGCGGCCGTAGATTTTTCCGGCTTCCTTGTCCAGCGTGGCGGGATACGGCGGATGCGTCGTCCACAGGGAAATGTCGCCGATGTCCACAGTGTCGCAATGGCCGTCGAAGGCAATCACACGGGGGCCATTGCCGATGCGGCCGAGCAGGTTGCCCATGCCGTCGATGACAACTTCATCGTAGCCCAGTTTTTTCATAGCCTCGGCCATGAATTTGACCACATCGCCTTCCTGACTGCTCAGGGATGGGATGCTGACAATGTCTTTCAAAAAATTCGCCAGGGCGTCTTCACGTTTCTTGGCTTCCTCATACATATTCGCACTCATTTTTTCTTCTCCTTCTGCGGCGTCCGCATTACATCTTACTCAACAGGCCGGTGGCGGCATTGAACTGGTTGATCATCTTGTCCCACTGGGCGACCTGGGCGGGGTCAAACAGCTTAGTCCAGAAATCTGGATCCCACAATTCGCGCAATTCCTCGCTGGTCTTGCCCTGCTGTTCCACCCAGGTGAAATACTTGAAGTTGTGCAACTGTTTGCGGTCGAAATAGCTCAGCTCGCGATAGGTGTCGGGATTGCAACCTTCCAGATACTGCCCGAACACACGCGCCGCGTGCTCCGTGGTGAAAAGGCCTTCCTCTTCGCGCATTTCCGCAATGCGGGATTCATACAGATCCATGGAATCGGTGAGCGGGAAGAAGATGACATCCCGGCCGTCCATATCGTAGTACTTCGCGGTCTTGATGGCACTGACCATGTTGCACATGCCGGAAATGCCAACGGCATCCAGCTTCGCAATTTCGGCCGCCTTGAGGCCCTGCTTGGCCAGATAAGCCTTGCCAGATTCCTCGTTGAACAAGCGAAGGAGCTGCATGACCTGCTCGTCATCCACGGCGCTGACGGCATCCGTGTTGCGCACGTTGTGGACCCAAGGGATGTGCTTGTCGCCAATGCCTTCGATACGGTGGGCGCCGAAGCCGCACTGATACAGCGTGGGGCATTGCGCTGCCTCGCAAGCCACCACGCGCAGGTCCGGATGCTGGGTGCGCAGATAATCTCCTGCGGCGATGGTGCCAGCGCTACCGGTGGCGCTGACATAGCCGGAGAGTTTGCTCCGGGCCGTTTTGAAATGGTTTTGGTAGATGCTTTCGATGGCCCAGCCCGTCGTGTTGTAATGCCAGATGCTGTTGCCGAACTCTTCGAACTGGTTGAAAATTACGATTTTGTTTCCGCGTTCGCGCCGCAGCTCCCAGCACATGTCGTAGATTTCCTTGACGTTGGATTCCGTCCCGGGCGTGGCGATGATTTCATCGGTGTGGATGCTCTTGAGCCACTCAAAGCGTTCCTTGCTCATTCCTTCGGGCAGGATGGCGATGGCGGGGCAACCCAGCAGGGCGCAGTCATAGGCGCCGCCGCGGCAATAATTACCGGTGGAGGGCCAGACGGCCTTCTGCTCGGTCGGGTCAAAATTGCCGCTGACCAAACGGGGCACCAAACAGCCGTAGGCGGCGCCGACTTTGTGGGCGCCCGTCGGAAAATAACGGCCCATCAACCCCACTAGGCGGGCCGACACACCGGTCAATTCGGACGGAAATTCAATGAAATTGCCATCATTGAAGCCACCGGTCTTGGGATCGTTGAACCAGTTGATGCGGAAAAGGTTGAGGGGATTGATGTCCTGCAAGCCCACCTTTTTTAGTTTTTTCTGGATCTTGGCCGGGATCTTCCGGGGATCCTTTTGCTGGGCAAAGGTCGGCAGAATTACGCCGCGCTCTTTCGCACGCTCAACGGCGCGAGCCAACACCTTCTTGTTCGTTTTTGAGATGATTTTCATGCTTTTTGCTCCTTATCGGGGACGTTTCAAGTACAATTTGAGAGAGAGTTTCCCCTCTTGGCTCGTTTCCGTCAATCCCTATAAAGCTTCACAAGAAAAGCGTTTCAACGTGCTTGCCTCTGTTTTCTCCGGTGCCCTAGGGCGGGATTCCGAACGGGAAGAGCGGAGCTCTTCCGAGGGGGGGGAGGGACACGTCCGCCCCCCCGGCCGCCAGCACCCTTTTTTGAGCGGGCTTGAGGGTTGACGCGAGGGAAAAGGCAGTGTAAAGTGCCTGTGTTGATATAGCTCTAGATGTGGCAGGAGTGGGTTCTTTATCCCACTCTTTTGCATGTAAGGGGTTATGCTTTGTGGTGCTTTTCCCCCGTTTGGGGAGGAGGTTTGACAGATGAACAATGAATTGCTTGCAGTGTTTGAATATATGGAACGGGAGCGCAAGCTCGACCGTGAAACGTTGATCCAACTGGTGGAATCCTCGTTGCAGGTGGCCAGCCGAAAAAGCATCGGCCGCGTCCGTGACCTCCGGGTGGAAATTGATCGTAAGACATTGGCAATTAAGGCCTTTGCGGCAATTGAGGTGGTGGATTTTGTCCGCAACCGCCAGGAAGAAATTTCCTTGGAGGAAGCCCGCGTCAAATATCCCGAGAAAGAATACCAGATCGGCGACCTGATTGAAATTGAGGTCACCCCGCGCAATTTTGGGCGCATTGCCGCCCAAACCGCCAAGCAGGCCATCATCCAAAAGTTGCGGATGGCGGAGAAAGACAAGGTCTACGCCGCCTACAAGGATCATGCCGGAGACATCGTCACCGGCACCATCCGCCGGTTCGATCGAAACGATGTGGTGGTGGACTTGGGCGATGCCGAAGGCGTCATGCCCAACAAGGAGCGCGTTGCCAACGAAGATTATCAGGTCGGCGACAGGATCCGCTTCCTGTTGCTCAGCATTGATGCCGGTGGCTCGCAGGGGACCCAGCTGGTGCTCTCCCGAAGCCATCCGGACTTCATCCGCAAGCTTTTCGAGCTGGAAGTCTCCGAAATTGCCGATCATACGGTCGAAATCAAGGGAATCGCCCGCGAAGCAGGATACCGAACCAAGATTGCGGTTTTCTCTCAGGACGAAAAAGTCGACCCCGTCGGCGCCTGTGTCGGTCTTCGTGGACAGAGGGTCAAAAACATCGTCCGGGAGCTCTCCGGCGAAAAAGTGGACATTGTGAAGTGGAGCCCCGACATCAAGACGTTTGTGACCAACGCGCTGGCGCCCGCCAAACTGCTACGGCTGGAGGTGGACGAGCCCGGACACGTTGTGCGCGTCACCGTGGAGAAGGACCAGCTGTCCCTCGCCATCGGGAAAAAGGGCCAAAACGCCCGCTTGACGGCCAAATTGACCGGCTGGAAGGTGGACATTCAGAAGGACGAAAGCGACATTACCTTCGAAGAAAAAATTTCGCGGGCCACGGAGCAGTTGGCAGCCGTTCCCGGCATCGACCGGGAAAATGCCGACCGCTTGGTGGCGGCGGGCTTCCTGACGCTGGAAGGTATTCTGGCGGCAGAAATTCAGGACTTGGTCGATGTGGAAGGCTTCGATGCCGACATCGCCGAGCAGGTCCGCAAGGCGGCGGAAGCCGCCATGGAAAGCGATAGCGGAAAGGGTGTGGAACAAGAATGAGAATTTGTGATTTAGCCAAGGAACTAATGACCACGGGCAAGGAATTGCTCGGGCTTCTGCAGGCGCGTGGCTGCAGTGTGCGAAGCACCCAGGCGACCTTGACACCTGAGCTGGAACAATATCTGCGGAATGAAATCAACCGCATTTATTACAGCGGAAAAACGCAGGCTCCGTCGGTGGCGGAAGCTCCGGCCGCCGATGCGACGGCGGAGGAGGAAGAAACGGCGGGCGATGTTTCCACCGCCGTCGACGCCACACCGGCGGCGGAAGAAGAAGCCCCCGCCACCAGCGAAGCCCTCCCGGAGGAAGAGCCCGACGCCGAAGAGGAAGAAGCCGCGCCGAAGACCATCGCCGTCAAAGGCCACGTGGTGGTCAAGGAATTGGCGGACATGATGGGCGTGAAGCCCAATGTGCTCATCACCGCCCTGATGAAAATGAATATTTTCGCCTCCATCGGCATGAAAATCGAATTCAAGGTGGCCGAGAAGGTGGCCGAACAGTTCGGCTTCAGTGTGGAGCACGAAAAGAAAGTCACCACGCCCCCCCCCCAGAAGGACGAGCCAAAACCAGAGATCGTGGCCGATACACAGGACAATCTGCTCCCCCGCCCTCCCGTCGTCACCTTCATGGGCCATGTCGATCACGGCAAAACCTCCCTGTTGGATTATATCCGAAAAGCCCATGTGGCCGCCGGAGAGCATGGGGGCATCACCCAGCACATCGGCGCCTACCAGGTGGAGCATAACGAGCATGTGATTACATTTTTGGATACGCCCGGCCATGAGGCCTTCACCGCCATGCGGGCACGCGGGGCCAACCTCACGGACATCGCCGTGATTGTGGTTGCGGCGGATGACGGCATCATGCCACAGACCAAGGAAGCCATCCAGCATGCCCAGGCCGCCAAGGTGGCCATGATTGTCGCCATCAACAAAAGCGATCTGCGTTCCGCCAATCCCGACCGTGTGAAACGCCAGCTCCAGCAGATGGGCCTGGCGCCGGAGGACTGGGGCGGGGACTTGATCACCTGCGTGGTCAGCGCCAACACCGGCGACGGCATAGACCAACTGCTGGAAATGATTTTGCTCCAGGCGGAAGTTCTGGAACTGAAGGCGAATCCACGCCGAAAGGCCCAAGGATATGTCATTGAATCCCGGCTGGAAGCCGGCATGGGCCCCACGGCGAACGTTTTGATCACCAACGGGACCCTACAGCTGAACGATGCCGTCGTCTCCGGCTCCTCTTGGGGACGCGTGAAGGCAATGATCAACGACCAAGGCCACAAGGTTCGGACGGCGGGGCCCTCCGCCGCCGTGAAGTTGCTGGGATTGACCAGCGTGCCGGAACCCGGAAGCGAGTTCCATGTCTATAAAAATGACCGCGAAGCGCGCCAAGTGGCCGACGACCGGGCGGCGGCCGCCCGGTTGAGCGACCTGGCCGGAAGCGTGGCCCCTCGTACGCCGATGACCCTGGATGAACTGCTACAGGAAAAAGCGGGTAGCGACAAACGGACCTTGAACATCATTGTAAAGACCGATGTGCTAGGCTCATTGGAAGCCATCCGGAGCTCGCTGGAAGCCATCAAGAGCGACAAGGTGGATTTGGAAATCATCAGTACGGGAGCGGGCAACATTTCCGTGAACGATGTGCTGCTAGCCTCGGCCTCCAAAGCGGCTATTCTCGGCTTCCATGTGGGCAAGGACAACGGCGCAGGTGCGGAAGCCAAGCGAAAGGGCATTGAAATCCGCCTCTACTCCGTCATTTATGAAATGCTGGACGATGTGAAGAATTTGATGACCGGCCTTCTGGACCCCGTCGTCAAAGAGCACATCAACGGCTATGCCGTCATCCGCCAGATTTTCGACATGGGCAAGCGCGGCAAAGTGGCCGGTTGCATGTGTATGAAAGGGAAAGTCACCCTCAAGGGACGCGCCCGCGTCAAACGCAAGGACGATGTCCTTTATGAAGGCAAAATCGCTACGCTACGCCGTTTCCAGAACGAAGCAAGCGAAGTGCGCGAAGGCCAGGAATGCGGCATTGTGCTGGATCATTTCACTCACTTTGCAGAAGGCGACACCATCGAATCCTACGAAATTGAAAAGGTGGCGCAGGCCCTCTGATTCCGGGTACGCGCCCTCCCCCCTATAACGGATATGAAAGCCGACCGCATCACCCGCGTGAATGAGCTCATCCGGCGGGAGCTGGGCCTCCAGCTCTATCGGGTGGTGAACCGGCCGGACTTCAATCCTGCCGCCGTCACGTTCACGCACGTTCTCACATCTGTGGATTTGCGAAGCAGCCGCGTACTGGCTTCCGTTCTTGGAGACCTGCCGGAGCAGGAACGGATGCTGAGAATTCTCAAGCTGCACCGGGTGGATTTCCAAAAAGCCATCCGGGACCATATCGTGCTCCGCTATACGCCCCATCTGCATTTCGTGCTGGACCATTCCGTGGAGCAAGGCGACCACGTGCTACAACTGCTCAACCAAATGGAAGAAAACGGGGATGTGACTCCGCAAGAGGATTCTCCGGAAGAACCGCCCCCGTAGGCTCCCTGATTTTGTTTCATCCCCTTCTGCATGCCTTCTTCCTCCCCATCCTTCTGCGCCCTCGGCCCTCACGACGGCCTGTTGCTGGTCGATAAGCCCTCCGGCCCCACGTCGCATGACATCGTGGCCAAAATCCGGCGGCGGTTTCAACTCCCCAAAGTCGGCCATGGCGGCACCCTAGACCCCATGGCCACCGGCCTGCTGGTGCTTCTGACCGGAAGGGGAACCAAAATTTCCGAACGCGTGATGGGACACGACAAAACCTATGAAGGCACCTTCCGGCTCGGCATCACCACCGACTCGCAGGATGCCGAAGGCCGGGTGCTTGCGCAAGGCGATGCTTCCGGCATCCGGCAGGACCAAATCCTAGAGGAAATGCAGAAACGGCTGGGCGATCAAATGCAGACGCCGCCCATGGTTTCCGCCATCAAAATCAACGGCGTCGCCCTCTATAAACTGGCGCGTAAAGGGCAAAGCGTGGAACGACCGCCGAAGCTGATCCATTTGTATCGATTCGAACTGCTGGCATTCACCCCGCCGGATGTCCGCTTCGTGGTGGAATGCACCAAGGGAACCTATGTCCGAACGCTGGCCCACGATATTGGCCAAGCCCTAGGCTGCGGCGCCCACCTCGCCCAGCTGCGCCGGACGCACATCGGGACGTTCTCCGTGGCGGAAGCCCATTCCCTCGAAGCCTTGATGGCCGCCGACACCCTAGAGGGCAAAATCCTCCCCCTAACCGCCGCGTTGCCCCGGCTTGTTTGAGCCACTTTATTTTTCCCGGGAAATTTCCGCGCCCAAGGCGCGGAGGCGTTCTTCAATCCGTTCATATCCCCGGTCCACCATTTCCGCTTTTTCAATGGTGGTCGTCCCCTTGGCGCACAGGGCGGCAATCATCAGCGCCATGCCGGCGCGAATATCCGGGCTTGTGATCATCTGCGCCCGGAGTTTAGCCGGACCGCTGACCACCACGCGGTGGGGATCGCACTGGACCAGCGTCGCCCCCATTTCCAGCAGCCGATCAACAAAATACAACCGGCTTTCAAACAGTTTTTCAAAAAACAAAATGTTCCCCTTGGTCTGCGTGGCCAATACCAGCGCGACACTCAACAAATCCGACGGGATGGCCGGCCAAATGCCGTCCTCCAATTTTGGAATGGCGCCGCCCAGATCTTTTTTCACGCACAGGGTCTGCCGAGCGGGCAGCACCAGCTCATCCTTTTCCAGCACCCATTTCACGCCTAGGCGTTCAAACGCACGTTGCATGACCTTGAGCGTCAATGGATCAGGCCGCTCCGTCACCGTCAACGTACCGCCCGTCGCCGCCGACGCCGCAAGGAAACTGCCGACTTCAATATAATCTGGCGCCACCCGATGGCGGGCCCCCTTCAAAGCCGAGACGCCTTCAACCTCAATGCGGTTGGTGCCCAAGCCGGAAATCCGTGCCCCCATGCGGGTGAGCAAAGCGCCCAGATCCTGGACATGGGGTTCGCAGGCCGCGTTCACAATGACCGTACGGCCCGGAGCAAGGGTGGCGGCCATCAGGAGGCTTTCCGTCGCCGTGACACTGGCCTCATCCAACAGGATGTCCGCGCCGCGAAAGGCTTTTTTCCGGGCAAGATGAAAGGCGCCCTCCCGCCAAGCCATTCGTATACCCAGCTGGGCCAACCCGTCAAAATGAGTATCCAGCCGGCGGCGGCCGATCACATCCCCTCCCGGGGAATAAAGGACAGCCTTGCCATGCCGGGCGGCCAATGGCCCGGCCATGAGGATGGCCCCCCGCACCCGGAGACACAGGTCTGCATCCAATGTTGTACTGGACAATCCGGCAGCGCAAATTTCCACGGCATGGTGTTTTCGATGGACCGAAACCCCTAGGTCCGCCAGCAAATGTAGCATGTTCTCTACATCCAGAATTTGCGGCACATTCTCCAGCACCACTGGTTCATCCGTGAGCAGGCAGGCCGCCAACATGGGCAGCACCGCGTTTTTATTGCCCAAGGGCGTAAACATCCCGCCGATAGGTCGTCCGCCGCGAATGATGAAGCGCGCCATGGCGTCCGTCCTGCGGCTTATTCCACCGTGACGCTTTTAGCTAGGTTGCGCGGCTTGTCAATATCCGCCCCCCGGGCCTTCGCATTGTGGTAGGCGAACAGTTGCAATACAATCACATTCACGATCGAGGAATATTCCTCGATGGTTTCCGGCACGGGAATCACATCCTGAGCAAAGGCCCGAGCCTTGTCGTCCCGTTCCGTCACCACAGCAATGATGCGCCCCTTCCGTGCCTCGACCTCCTTAAGGTTCGAGATCATTTTGTCATACACCTCGTCCGCCGTCGGCGTACACAGGCAAACCACCGGCAGAAACTCGTTGATCAAGGCAATGGGGCCGTGCTTCATCTCTCCGGCGGCATATCCCTCTGCATGTTGGTAGGAGATTTCCTTGTTTTTAAGGGCGCCCTCCAGCGCGATGGGATAATTGAAACGGCGGCCAAGATACAAGGCGTTGTAACATTCATAATATTTCTGTGAAATGGCGCGGATATCCGCCTGCCGCTCCAACACCCGGTGAATGGCATTCGGAATTCGTGCCAATTCCGCCGTCAGCTCTCTTTCACGCGCCTCGCTCATGATGCCCCGGAGACGGGCCATGCGGATGGTCAGCAACACGAAGGCCATCAACTGCGCCGTAAACGCCTTGGTGGAGGCCACTCCGATTTCAGGCCCCGCCTGCGTCGGAAGAGCGGCGTCGCTTTCCCGCAGCAACGTGCTCCCCGCCACATTGCAGATGCTGAGAACCTTGCAACCCATGGTTCGGGCCAAACGGACGGATGCCAAGGTGTCCGCCGTCTCGCCGGACTGCGAAACCGCAATCACCAGCGTATGTTCCGGCAGGCGGGGTTCTCGATAGCGGAACTCGCTACCCAGATCCGTCTCGGAGGGAATGCCCACCCAGCGCTCAAACAGCAGCCGTCCGTACATCCCCGCATAATAGGCGGTCCCACAACTCAACACCAGAATCCGCTGAATGTCCGGCATTTCCGCCGCCAGCAGGGCTTCGGCATCCTCGTCCAGCCGGACGGCCCCATTTTTGTCCACATGCGTATCCAGCAAGGCGCGCAACACCCGAGGCTGTTCATAGATCTCCTTGAGCATGAAAGTTTCAAACCCGGCCCGTTCCGCCGCCTCGGCTCGTAACGTCACTTCCTGCACCACGACCGCGGTCGGCGTGCCGTCCAGCCGGGTGAGCGTGACGCCCGACGGACGCAGTTCGGCCACTTCCCCGTCATTAAGGTAGATCACCTTCTTCACCCGGTTGAGGATGGCGGGCACATCGCTGGCAATGAACTGTTCGCCGTCGCCTACGCCGATGATCAACGGAGAGCCGCACCGGGCGGCATAAAAGGCATCCGTCTCCCCCTGGAACACAATGCCCAACGCATATGCGCCTTTGGCGAGCCGTAACGCCTCCCGGATGGCTTCCACATGGCTTTTACCACCCGGCTTCAGAATTTCCTCAATCAAATGCGGCAACACTTCCGTATCGGTCTGCGATTGGAAGACGTGCCCTTTCGCTTCCAGATCGGCACGGAGCGAAAGGTAGTTCTCAATGATGCCGTTGTGCACCACGGCAACCCGCCCGCTGCAATCCAAATGGGGATGAGAATTGAGGGTGGAGGGCTCCCCATGGGTGGCCCATCGGGTATGGCCGATGCCCGGCGAACCGGACAGCGGCTCAGCATCCAACGATTCTTCCAGATTGGACAGGCGGCCCACCTGTTTGCGTACGGAAAGCGATCCATCCGCCTGGCAAACGGCAATCCCGGCGGAATCATAACCACGGTATTCCAGCCGCTTCAGCCCCTCGATCAAGAAGGGAACCGCATTTTGGGGTCCAATATAACCTACAATGCCACACATAACGTATTCAATCCTTTCGGTCCATCACAGCCGATTGCATTCAAATAGTATACAAAAAAAACCGGGAATCTTCAACAAATTCCCGGCGGAAGGCGAACCACGGACTAGTTGCTACTGGTCTGGATCGGGGTATTAACGACCTGAACCGAATTGGTCATGGTCAGGGAGGGATTGAAATATTCGCTGAGCAGTTGCGGCCCCTTCATGGAGAAGGCCGATCCGCCCTTCAGCACCGCCACCATGCCGTCCGTTCCGAAAGGAGAGCCCTTGCCGCTCTTAAGTTCCAGCCGTTGGCCGGCCTCGGTCGGCAACGAGCTCGGCTGATAGTTCTTCGTGAACAGGAAAGTGGAGCCTTCCGGCAAATCATCCAGCCCCAGCACGATGCTCCATGCATTGCCCGAATCCTTGAAATCGCTCACGACTTTAGAGCGGATGGCATCCACGCCCTTCGCCGCGAAAAAGTCAAAGGAAACGTTCATGATTTCATCTTCGACCAAATGCTTGAAATAATCGGTGGCCGTCTTGTAATTGCCATCCACCGGCGGCCAGCTTTCCGATGCCGAGCCGCCCAACACATACGTATCGATGTTGCCAGCAAAGGCCGATTTGTAAATATTCGCCCCGTTGGAGACCGTCTGAACCAACGCCGCACTGGTGAGCGCGCTGTTGACGGCAGGAACGAGGATGGCGGCGAGCATGGCAATGATGGCAATCACCACCAGCAGTTCAATCAAGGTAAACCCAACTTTGCGCTTCATTCTATTCTCCTTAGTTGACGAATCTACACGCATCATACGCCTACAAGGCAAGGAGTCAACTCCATCCGCCAAAAATTATGCAACTCAACCGCCTGCCGCCCAAGCCCCGGCATAATGATGCGTCACCAAGGCAACCACCAGCCCCAGCATGGCGCCGGCCAGCACCTCCAGCCGGGTATGCCCCAGAAACTCCACAAGCTTTTCCGGTGAAAACTTATGGTTCCGATAAAACTCTTCCGCCATCTGATTCAGCAGGCGGGCTTGCTGACCAGCCGCATAACGTACGCTTTGGGCATCAATCATGATCAACGCCAGCATCCCAACCGCCACTGTGAAAATGGCGGAATCAAAACCCGTCCGCATGCCGACGGAAACCGCGCATGCCGCCGCAGAAGCCGTGTGGGAGCTGGGCATGCCCCCCAAACGAAGCATGAAGCCGTAATCGAACTTCCGCTCCCGTAGAACATAGACCATCAGCTTGATCAGCTGGGCCGTCAGCCAAGCCACCAGCGCAGCAATCAACGAAATATTATGAGCAATCGCATGGAACATGATGAAGGCCACTGTATCGAACCCCCGCCGCTTCTGCAATCAGAAAGGTCAAAAATCCTTCTTGCATGAACCATCAAATTTTGATTCCCTTTCGGCGAAACGAAAGAAATCCATGGGTACCTCTTCCAAAGCGCTTGCACAAAAACTGAAAAATGTGGCGGCCTCACAACATGGCTGTTTCACTGCAGCACAGGCCATTGAAGTTGGCTATGCAGACAGTGTCCATTTGTATCATGTGAAAACAGGAAGCTGGGTCCGCCTTTTTTGGGGGGTGTACCGTTTTTCCGACCTGCCGGAAACCCCGGCGGCACGATGCATGGCCGCCCTGCTGTGGAGCCGGGATAAAACAGGCAAGGTGCTGGGCATCCTTTCTGCGGAAACGGCTTCCCTGTTGCAGGCCGACTGCCTGACCTCTTCGATGCCCGTTCAAATCTGTGTGCCCAAAGGATTTCGCCGGACATCTGCAACGCCGAAGGGCATTGTGGTGTTCATTATGGATACAAAAGCACTCAAAACCTCAAAAATCAAAAAAATGCCCGCACAGCCGTTCAAACCGAAGAAGAAAGAAACGCCGGAAAAGGCCGGGACGGCGGCCGCAGGCCGGATGGAATCGGGCATGGACATTGCCGATTACTACGACCTGCTGGACTATCAAGCCGTCAAACAAACGGATTGAGCCGCCGTTCGCCTTGTGGTATCCTGCGAAAAATGAAACGGTCCTTCTTTCGTGGTTTCCTTTGGGTTGGGGCTTTTCTTTTTCTATGGGGAATGGTTCCAACGGTCCATGCCCTTTATTTTCGGTTGGATGGAGACCGCTTGTGGCTTCAGGCCGTCCAAACGCCCCTGGTGGAAATATTGGACCAGTTTTCCCGCGCCGGTGTGAACGTGTTTGTGGATCCCTCCATTCAGACCACCGTGAATGGCAACATCCGCGGCGGGGATCTGGACGAAAGCCTCCCGGGCCTGCTGGAGGCATATGACTATCTTCTGACATGGAAAATTCTCCGGGGCCCCCTCGGCCGCGTGCCGAAATTAAAGGAAATCCGGATTTTCTCCAGAGGAAGAGCCAGCGCGGCACGGCCATTACCTAAACGATCCACCTCCTTTGACGTGACCCGGGGGGTAACCGGAACACAGCCGGAATTCGTGAAGGACGAGCTACTGGTCGGTGTCCACTCCGGCACCACCTATCGCCAATTCCAAAGCCTTCTGGACCAGATCGGCGGTATGATTGTCGATTCCCAGGATGGGATCTATTTGATCCGCTTCCCGCCCGGAACAAATGTGGAAGCCCTGCTGGAGCAGCTGCAGCGGAATGCCATGATTGCCCATGCGGAGCTAAATTATGCCAGCCGGATCGCTCCCAACGAGTTTGCCGCCCTTCCACCGGCCGGACTGCCCCCTATCGTGCCCCCTGCGGACGGTTCCATTCCGGTGGCCGTGCTGGACAGCGGCCTCCATCCTCAAGCCGGACTTTCCGCCGTTCTCCATTCGGGGCTGGATGCGTTAGATCCCTCGCGCACCCTCTCCGACCCGGACGGTCATGGAACCCATATGGCCTATCTGGTGAGTGGTCTTTTCACGGCAGACGGCATTCCACCGACGGATGGCCCCCTTCCGCTGGTCGCCATTCGTGCGTTTGACGAAAATGGACTCACCTCCAATTTCGCTCTATTGCAGGCGCTGGCCCATGCCAAGCAAGCGGGCGTCAAGGTTGTAAATATGAGCTGGGGGTCCGACGTCGAGAGCCTGTTCATGCAATCCGTCATCCGCGAAGCCGCGCAACAGGGGTTGCTGCTGGTGGCCGCCGCAGGCAACACGCCGTCGGGAAAGGAAGTCTATCCGGCGGCCTATCCCGAGGTTCTCGCCGTCGGGGCAACGGAAGCGGATGGACGCCCCTGGAGCCAATCCAATTATGGCCGTTTTGTCGACCTTTCCGCACCGGCCAGAGCGACCTTTCCGACAGACGAAGGCGGAAAGGCCCGATATGTCGGCACATCCATTTCATCCGCTGTGGTGGCGCATGCGTTGGGGCAATACTTCAACCAGCATCCCAACGCCTCCGCCTCGGAGGCCGTGCAGGCCCTTCGCCATTCCCTTTCCCCGGCGCCGGCCCCCGGCTGGGGCCAAGGGATATTTGACCGCCAAGCTCAAATCCGTTTGCTGGGCCGCTGACGCCCCTTTGGTTTTTTAACGCTTGTGGCCCCGTGGAGGACGATATAGAG
Organism: Verrucomicrobiota bacterium; assembly: GCA_031262805.1. Classification (GTDB taxonomy): domain Bacteria; phylum Verrucomicrobiota; class Kiritimatiellia; order CAIQIC01; family Lenti-01; genus JAISGX01. The sequence continues at coordinate 49,542 of JAISGX010000036.1, forward strand.
TACTGCATATATGGAAATTATCAGGAGAAATCGATGAGTACGGAACTGAATAGCCAAACGTTTTCCGGTTTTATTGCCTCCGGCTTGGCGCTGGTGGATTTTTGGGCGCCTTGGTGTGGACCGTGCCGCATGCAGATGCCGATCATGGATCAAGTCGCCGAACAAATGCCCGATGTGAAAGTCGGCAAGGTCAATGTGGATGAAAATACCGAATTGGCCGCCCAGTTCGGAGTGAATACCATCCCCTACCTGATCATCTTCAAAGACGGAAAAAAAGTCTCCGATTTTATTGGCATGCGTCAGGCCAATGTCCTAACCGACGCCTTGATGGCCGCACGATAGGGCGACCGGCATTCCATGCCGCTTTTTGAGTATAAATGCAAAACCTGCGGCAAGGCCTGTGAGCTGTTGGTTTCCGGTTTGCGCCGGGCTGTTTGTCCGTCGTGCGGTTCTACACGTCTTGAAAAAAACCTCTCCTCTTTCCATGCGCGGGCCGGGCGGGCGGAAAAACCGCGTCCGTTCTGTGCCGCCGGGGGTGGATGCCCATCCAACGGAACAGGCTGCGCAGGTGGAGGCTGTCCCCATCTCCAGTAACAAAAATCTAGGAACGTGCCCATGAATTCACCCCTTGCCGTCATTGCCATCGGAGGAAACTCGCTCATTACGGATAACACCAAAATGTCCGTGATGGACCAGTATCAAGCCGCTGGCGAAACCTCTCATCATATTGCGGCCTTGATCGCCGCCGGCTACCGCGTGGTGGTCACGCATGGCAACGGGCCCCAGGTGGGATTCATCCTGTTGCGTTCCGAACTGGCCAAGGACAAACTGCATGAAGTCCCCCTTGAAAGCTGCGTGGCGGATACCCAGGGGGCCATTGGCTATCAAATGAGCCAGACGCTGACGAACGAGTTGCTTCGCCAAGGTCTCCACAAATCCATCGTCACGCTGGTCACCCAAGTCCTAGTGGATCGGAATGATCCGGCTTTCACCCACCCCACCAAACCGATCGGCCCCTTTTACACAGAGGAAGAAGCCCGGCAATATGAGAAAACCAACGGCTGGGTGCTTCGGGAGGATTCGGGCCGTGGATGGCGCCGGGTGGTGGCTTCTCCAAAACCAATTAAAATCATCGAGGAAGATATCATCCAGCGCCTGTTGGAACAGGATATCATCGTGATTGCCGTCGGCGGCGGCGGCATCCCTGTGGTGGAAAATGAAAAAGGGGAATTGGAAGGTCGACCTGCCGTTATCGACAAGGATTTGGCCTCCTGCCTGTTGGCAAAAAAACTGAAGGCGGATTTGTTCATTATTTCCACCGGCGTGGACAAAGTCTCCATCCATTTCAAAAAGCCGGACCAAAAGGAACTGGACACGCTGAGCGTGGCCGATGCCGAGCGTTATCTAGAAGAAGGCCAATTTCCTGCGGGAAGCATGGGCCCTAAGATTGAAGCCGCCATTGATTTTCTGAAAAGTGGCGGACGGGAAGTCATCATCACCCAGCCCCACCTGCTGGAAGACGCCATTGCCGGGAAAAACGGCACACATATCATCCCGTAGCCCGGTGGCAGACCTTCTGTCATTCTACGCCACGGTCCTCTTCGTGGGTGGGCGAACATATGACCAAATGACGACCCGGGGATCATGGCCATATGGCAAAGGACCAACCATGGTGTTTGCGCCTCATGTTCCACAAAGGGATGGAAACAAATATGCCAGCCTGTTGGCGGCGAACGTTTTCCCCGTCTGGATTTGGTGAAAGAATTCCAGATTTTCGCCATGTCCATCCTGCGGAGAAACAGCATTTTCCGCTTTCCGGCCCCCGGGTTCCCGGGGTAATCTGCGAGACTGGATGCCCCCTTCCGCTTGGATGGGACGCCAGCGGGCATGAGCTCCGACATGGCGTAGCCAAGAGCGAAAACCCCAAAAAACCGAAGCCGGAAGGCTTCGGAGAAATGGTGAGACGGGTGGGGCTCGAACCCACGACCCCAAGCTTAAAAGGCTCGTGCTCTACCGACTGAGCTACCGTCCCACGACTTTCGATTAACGAAAATCTTTGCCGTTCTACGCCACTTTCCTGTTGCACACAAGCAAAAAGCGGGGAAAGGAATCAGTTACGCTTCCATTTTCGAGGCGCCGCACGATGCACCACCACATTCGTTCCCGGCACAATCTGAAGATCGGCATGCTTCTGAACATACCGAATCACCATATCCCGCGTTGTTTCCTCCATCATCCCCAAGCGGGCCACCGGCTGGTTGACGGCCTTCACCAATTCTGGAAAGCGTCCGCCGCCACCAGCAAGCTGGTAACTGTTCATGGCGGTTTTGATTCTCCGGCGCCCATGAATAGGCGTGCCGTCCGCGGCACGAATGTTCCGGATGCGTTTTCCGTGCGGCGCATAAGGATGGATTTCATAACGAAGTCCCCAAGCCGACATATACCGGTGCCCGCCCAAATGGTCGGCGGCTTCTTCCAGAATCCTCTGGAGATCGGACACCTGGAGCCAGGCACAACCAATGGTGTTTTCATAGGGAACGAGTCGCCAAATGTCGGAAATCCGGATGTCGCCGGGTTGAATTCCCTGGTTGGAGAAGACGCCATGGAGCACAACTTCTGCTTCGGTGGCATCGGCAATCGAACGACACAGTAGCTGGTGAACCGGGCTCAACCCCGGAATGGCCGGGGACGCCGTCAGCGGCAGCAAGGTCTTCCCAATGATGGAATCCATCCAGAGATCCGCCCGTCGGATATCCTCCGCCACCAACGCGGAGAGGGCTGGATCCTCCGGCACATCCGGGGAAACCGGCAAAAAAGTGAATTGCTTGTCCACCACCTCCTTCCGGGTGGTGTCATATGTCAAATCCATGCGGAGCACGCCCTGGGCATCCGCTCCAGCTTGGGCATAATCCACCCTCCCTACATGGGCACCGGGCAACACCCAATGCAAATGGCCGCCCAATACCGCATCAAACTCTCCAAAGCGCCTGCAAATGGCGTTGATTTCGTTTGCCGCATCATCTTTGGACAGAAGACCCTGATGAACCAACAGGATCAGGATATGGGGATCTTGCTTCCGTATCTCCGGCAGAATCCGCTCCAATGCACTCCGAGAATCCATTGCCGCCACGTCATGCTCCGGCAGGTCCCTGAACCAGTTATGCAGGTTGGGCGTCGTCAACCCCACCACCGCCACCCGCAATCCACCCACTTCCTTCATCACATAGGGCTGGATCCGGCGGAAACCGTCTGGTGATCGGGGCCCGATCCGTAGATTGGCGGCAAGAGGCACCGCCACCATTTGGCCTAAAAAATTCCCCAAGGGGGCAACGCCCCAATCGAATTCATGGTTGCCGACGGCAACGGCGTCGTACCCCAGCGCGTTCATGGCTTTGCTCATAACCATGCCCTGGGTCAGATAGCTCTCCGCTGTTCCTTGAAACACGTCTCCGCAATCCAGCAACAGGGTATTGGCATTCTCCATGCGGACCCGGCGAATCAGGGTGGCGCACTGCAGAAGGGAGCCGACCTGTTTTCCGGCATAGCGCTCTGGAGCATGCCGAATAGCGCCATGCATATCGGTTGTATTCAGAATGCTCAGATGGATCGTCCGGGCCTGCACTGGAAGCAACACGACATATAGGCCGCCGAACAGAAAAAGCCTGCGCAGGCATCCACGCAGGCTCTTGTTGGTTTGCATCCCCGGCATCTCTAATCCATTGCTTCCAACCGCTTTGGCGATGTTTTGGCGGGCCGCTTCGGCGGAGGCGCCGCCAACATGCCTTGATGGTCGCGAACCATGGTATCCGTAATCAGGCACGTGCCGCCTTTCGGCTGCCGGGGCGCATCATACATTACATCCAGCATCAGGTTTTCCAGCAGCGAGCGGAGTCCCCGTGCGCCGGTCTGGCGTTGAACCGCTTCCCGCGCCAATTCACGGAGGGCTTTGGGTGTAAACGCCAGATCGATCTGCTCCATGCGCAACAGTTTCTGATACTGCCGGATCATGGCATTTTTCGGTTCAGTCAAAATCCGTACCAAATCCTCTTCCGAAAGGGCATCCAACGTCGCCACGACGGGAAGGCGACCGACGAATTCAGGAATCAGGCCGAATTTCACCAAATCATTGGGTTCCACCTGGGGCCGGGGCATCTCTTTTTCCCGGGGTGTCCGATCCGGGGTGCTTTCAAAACCCATCACGCCTTTACCCACCCGGCGCTTCAGAATGTCGTCCAACCCGACGAAGGCACCACCGCAAATAAACAAAATGTTTTCGGTGTTGATTTGCAGCATTTCCTGCTGGGGATGCTTCCGTCCGCCTTGAGGCGGCACACTGGCCACGGTGCCTTCGAGGATTTTCAACAGCCCCTGCTGAACGCCTTCCCCGGAAACATCCCGTGTGATGGAAACATTTTCCATCCGCCGGGCAATTTTATCGATTTCATCAATATACACGATGCCGATTTCCGCCCGGGCAATATCGCCGTCTGCAGCACGGATCAACCGGAGCAGCACATTCTCCACATCCTCCCCGACATAGCCGGCTTCAGTAATGGTCGTGGCATCGGAAATGCTGAAGGGAACATCCAGAATCCGGGCTAGGGTTCGCGCCAGCAACGTCTTGCCGCTTCCCGTGGGCCCCAGAATCAAAATGTTGCTTTTGTCCAGCTCCACGTCGTCTGCGTCCGTTTCACCGGTCTTTCCGGCCACCCGGGACTTCACCCGCTTGTAGTGGTTGTGTACGGCAACCGACAACACCTTTTTGACATAGTCCTGGCCGACCACATATTCATCCAGCTTCTCCTTGATTTCATGCGGTCTGGGCACGTCCAGACGGCACACGGCGTCCGCCGGATCCGGAGTCTGGAGCGCTTCCGCACGCTGGAGAACGCTATTGCAGATGGCAACACAATCGTTGCAGATGTACAGCCCATCCGGTCCGGCAACCATGCCTTTCACGGTCTCCCGGGGCTGCCCGCAAAAAGAGCACCGGTCGCCATTCGACATATTTTTCTTCCCGGACATGCTTACGCTTTTTGAGGCGCCGGATTCAACACATCATCCACCAGGCCGTACGTTGCGGCATCCGCCGCCGACATAAAGAAATCGCGATCGGTATCCCGGGTGATTTCTTTTACGGACCTGCCGGTATGTTTGGCCAACAGTTCGTTCAAGTAGCTCTTCAGACGCAGGATTTCCTGAGCCTGAATATGGATATCGCTAGCAGTCCCCTGGGCGCCGCCCCACGGCTGGTGGATCATGATCCGGGCGCCGGGCAGGGCATGGCGCTTGCCTTTGGTTCCCGCCGCCAGCAGGACAGAAGCCATGCTGGCCGCCTGGCCGATGCAATAGGTCACCACATCGCACTTTAAAAACTGCATGGTATCGTAAATCGCCAATCCCGCCGTCACGGAACCGCCGGGGGAATGGATGTAAATGCTTACATCCTTGCTGGAATCCTCACTCTGGAGGAACAAGAGCTGGGCAACCACCAGATTGGCCAGATCATCACTGATTTCCGATCCAATGAACACAATCCGCTCCTTGAGCAGGCGGGAATAAATATCATACGAGCGTTCCCCGCGGCCGGTCTGTTCAATCACCATCGGAATTAAATAAGATTTTTCTACACTCATTCTGCTTTTTCCTTCTTTTCTTCTGTTTTGGGCGGTTCAGCACCATCACCCGTCAGCGTGGCATTTTCCAGCAAGAAGGCGACCGTCTTGTCCGACTGCAAGTCCTTTCGAAGGGCATTGCGCATCTCCACTTCCTTGCGCTTGATGTGCTTGAGCCAATCCTTCACAGACATATTGGCCTGTTGGGCATGCGCCTGCAACAGGGCAGAAACGTCGACATCCGACACGCTGATGTTCTCCTTTTTGGCAATGGCACGGAGCAAATAGCGCAGTTTGACGCGATCCGCCGCCGCTGTTTTCGCCGACTCGGTAATCTTAGGCAAGTTATCACGAATTTCTTTTTCTTCCACTCCACGGCGAACGTTTTCGTTCACCATCTCATAGATCATATGGTTGGTTTCATCCTGAACTTCGGATTCGGGGACGTCCATCTGGACGCTGTTGCGTAATTTATCCAGCAATTCCATCCGGCGGCGGGAGGCTTCGGTCCTTTCCGCTTCGCGCTGCAACATCCCTTTGAACACCTCGCGGAGTTCCGCCTCATCCTTCACATCCATGGATTTGAAGAAGGCTTCGTCCATCACCGGTTTCTGGCGAGCGCGAATTTTTTTGACAGTGGTGGAAAACACGGCGGTTTTATCCCGCAACTCTTCAATGGGCCCCTTCTCGTTGAAAGTGATGGAGATCTCTTTGGAATCGCCCACCTTCAGGCCGATCAACTGGGGGCCGAATTCCGGCAGGAAGGAATACTCCTGATTGGCAATCACCCAAAAATCCCGGCCCTCTCCCAGGCTTTTGGCTTTTTCGGAAAATGCCGCCATCGGCTGCCCATCCACCGTGGCGGTGTAATCCACCGCCACCATATCGTTCTGCTGAACCGGACGGTCTTCCTCAATATCCAGATATTTCCCCATCCCTTCGAGATACCGGTCCAGAGCCTGGGTGACGGCGTCGTCGGAAACCTCCACTTTTTTGGCTTCCACGGAGATGCCTTTGTAGATAGGCAACTCGAATTCAGGCGCCACATCCATTGTCAGGGAAAACGAATAGGGCTCGTCGGCCTTCACATCAGACTGCTGCAGATCCATTTCCGCCACACTCTCAAAGTGGTACTCCTTGAGAGCCTGGTGATATCCCTTGGCCAGCAGGTGGTCCCGAAGAGCGGACAAAATGTCCTTGTCATATTGGCGGCGGATCATTTCCACGGGCGCACGACCAGGACGAAATCCCTTGATTCTGGCCTGCTTGGCATACACCGCCAGGGATTCATCGTATTCCTGCCGGACCTCTTGCGCAGAGAACTCCACCTTCAACCTCCGGCGACTGGGGCCCACATTGTCAAACGTCACATTCATGAAAACAATCCTTTCGATACTATAGGGAAACGGTTGGAAACCATACCCGGCCACCTCCCCCCGGTCAAGCGAACAGCACCGTTTGAGAAAGGCCGCACAGCCCGCGGGCGCCTTTGATTTTCCTGTGCTCTCCCCCTTGGCGGATGCCGGAGCCGGACCAGGCCGACAAAAAGGCCCGTCTCCGGCGGCAACACCCTTTCTTCTCTATCCGGAGCGGGCATCTCCTTGTGCCGGAACAGGATTCATTCGAAAAATACGGAAAGCCAAGAGGGCGCACCCGGATTTGCCTATCGATTCATACGGATGAGCCAACGGGTCCTGACACAAAACAGCCGGCAGGAAATCCCTGCCGGCTGTCCGAGAAACAAGGCCTGTTTTCTATTCCACGCCGCCGATTCGGTATATCTGCATGGGGCTGGAGCCGAAATCAATGCTCAGCGTGCCGCCAGAGAAACTCCATTCGCTGGAGGGCAGTTCCACCCAATTCCACTCATTCTCCACCAAGCCATTCGCACCAAAAATGCGGATTTCGGCCGTGTCCTCCACAGCCAGCGCAAAGCTGAATTCTCCTGCCGTGACATCGATGGTGATGTCGCCGATTTCCACTTGTTCCGGAGCGCCGGCGCCCAATGTGGTAACAGAAACGACTTGCGACCATAACCCGCTGGCATTGTCGCACACCCGGACATAATAGGTGGTTGCGGCATCCAACTCCGGCACCCGGTGGCTCAATGCCGGGGTGGTGGCATCCAAGACCAAGGAGCTTTCTGCGTCTGTTTCGATGCCCGTCAGGACTAGGGAGGCAAATCCGGCCCCACGGCCACTGCCGGCATACGGACATGTCCATTTCACACAGACTTCCGCTTCGCCGACATAGGCCGAGAGATCCACTTCCGCCACGGCAGCCAAGCTACTGTTCACGGGGGTCCGGGTGGCCGCGCCTTCCCATGTCAATCCGCCATCGGTCGAGATGGAGATTTGGATGACCGGGATGTCCCCGGTCGCGCCGCCATAGGTGCGAGCACGAAAATTCAAGGCTAATGAGGTATAGCTTTCCGTTGAGAAGACTTCCGACTGCACATATTGGGCATCGTTCGTCAGGAGCAGATACTTCGCCGTCGTTCCAATCGCATAGATCCATCCGGCAGGTGCAACAGCCGGATTGGTGGCGACATTGTTGAATAGCGTACGTTCATCCCCGTTTCCGGCGCTGCTGAACCGGTCGTCCAGCGCGACTTGAATCCGGTACGCCTCCGCACCCGTCACCGCCGTCCATTCCGCCGTGAAGGCATTGCTGGCCACGCCGCTCGTCGTCACGGTGGGAATATAGACGGGGGCGGCGCTCACCACGACCGTCAAGGTGGCTGAAGCCGAACCGGACGAGTTGACGGCCGAGAAATCGAAGGTGAAGGTGCCGATTTCCGATGGAATGAACAACAGCTGTCCCTCTTCAAATAGGTAGTCATCCGCATTTGCCGTGCTGTTGGTCAGGGAAAGGACCGGGGTGGGAGACCCGGAAACAGCCGAGGCAATATCCATGTCCACAGATCCATCCAGCGTGATGCTCTGGGCGGGCAGAGAGGCAAACGCGGGAGCCGCAGGACCATCCGTTGTAGTGACGTCCACTGGTTCGGACCATTCGCTGAAGAGCGAACTTCCGCCCACCACACGCAAGGCTAGGGTGTATTCCGTCAGCGGCGCCAAGCCTTCCACCGTATAGGTGATGACATCGCCCACATCTTTCGGATATCCAGCCAGCCGTTCTCCTTCCAAGGCTGGCGCACGCGCACGGCTTGTGCTTGAAATCGTGACATCATCCAGATAAAACCGCTTCCGGTTGGCTTGGCCATCCAACTTAATGGATGTCGTGGCCGTGCAACCCGACAAGACAAGAGTATAGATCTCATTCGCGCCCAGCGTGATATTCGTCACGGCAACGGCATACGAACCCGATCCGTCCGTATCCATCGTCACCGCCAAAATGGTGCTGTCCGACCCATACTGTTCCGCCGCAAATTCCATCACGGCAGAACCCCCGGAAATATCCAGCGGCGGCGTTGCAATCCAGCCCGGACCTCCCGAGGCTCCCAGTTTGGCCCGGCCACCGCCGGTATACACACGACTGCCGGTCCAGCCGGGTGTTTCCGTATAGTCATTGAGCAAAGCATTGATATCCGCAGTTCCGTCCGAACCGCCTTCAACGCCAAACGCACTGAAGTCTTCCGTCAACAGCGTGGCGCCGGGCGAAGGCGAACTGCCGCCGACCACTACATCCAATTCATAGCTGACGGCACCGGCAAGCGCCGACCATGCCACCACCACTTCATCACTGCCGGTGGAAACCACCCGAAGCTCAGGAACGGCCAATTCCGCCGTCACCACAAAAGCGACAGAATTCCCCGCCCCCTGGGCATCGTCCGAAGCGGTGAAGGTGAAGGTGAAGACGCCTGCCGCAGCCGGGGTGAACGTGAAAAGTCCATCCGAAGTCAAATTCCACAGATCGCCGGACGCGTCCGTGGCACAATCCAGCGTCACGGCATCCCCATCCGGCTCGCTCCACGAGAGCTGAACGGGGGTGATGGCGACTCCCACGGTCGTGGTCTGGGCGGACACATTCGCCAGCGTCGGCGGAGAGTTCGGCTCCTGTATGGTGCCAACCTGGCAGACAGCCGAATAAGGACCTGCCGCATTCCCAACGGCACGAACACGGAAATAATAAGTGGAATTAACGTCCAACCCGGTCACGGAATAGCTCGTTGCGGCGACCTGCTCGCCGTTGAGGATCAGCGTGTTTCCGCCTGCGGACTGGCGGCCGGTGACCGCCAAGCGGCGCAACCGGATGCCGGCCGAACCATCCGCAACCCGGCAATGCCATTTGATTCGAACATCCGCCTGTCCCAACGCTTCGGCCGGCAAGGCCATCGACTGCGTCACATAGGAGCTGGAGCTGGCGCTGAGATCCGTATTCACGACCATCCAGTCGCCGCCGGCAATGGAATAGGAAACAGTCAATTCATTTGCACTGGCCCCGCCGAATGTCGCCACCTGATATGCCACCGTCGCTTCCAGATGGTTCAAGGTGGAGAAGGAGGGGCTCACCACGCCTGGATTATTGCCGCTCACCAGTTTATGATAGGCGCTAGATCCTGAACCGGCTTGTTCTGCGCCATCCACATAGGACCACCCCTCTGAGCTGGCCACCCCGTCATTGGCCACCTCCACAATCGTCTCTTCTTCACCGGAACCTCCTGGAGAGAAGGAGGCCTCCGTCGCCACATCCAAAAGATAGCTTTGAGCCCCGGCCACGGCATCCCAATTGGCCGTAAAAAAGCTTTCGCCGATGCTGGATGCCGTTAGGTTGGTGGGAGCGGCCACGGAGGCGGCCACGGACAACGTGGCCCGGCCATCGGTCCGAGCGCTTGAATTGGTCGCCACAAAAGTAAAACTATAGGCGCCATCCGTCGTTGGAGTAAACGAGAGCTGGTTACCGGAAAAGGAGTAGCTCGTTGCGGGAGCCGTGGAAGAATCGATCTGGATGACAATCGCACCGGAGCTTCCATCCGAATTGGTGGCCACCACTGGATATGCCAAGGTCTGGCCCACCGTCATCGTCTGCGGCTCCATAGGGGCAAAGCGGATCCCGGCGGGTTCTTCCTCCCCGACCCAACCGGCAACGGTAGCCAGCAACACATTGGTGTTGAAGCACTGCGCGTCGGTCTTATCCTCGCCCTCGCCAAACCCAACGGCAATATCCTTGGCATAATTCCACAACTCGTAAAAATCAGCATAGCCATCCTGATTTCCGTAGGTGGCATTATCGCACAAACCCCTCTGCCAGCCATCAATCACCGCTTCTGTAAATTCGCCGCCGGTATCTCCATCCCATGAATATTGATTATAATCCGCCGCCGTGACCCAGCCGATTTCACTGGAAGAAACGCGGGCTCCCACATCCTTGGCTCCGGCCAAAATTTTTGCCCGGCGTTGCTCATCCATCAGCTGGGAAACCCGTTCGGCCAGCATCCACTTCGTATTCTCCGAACGGCTCACGCGGGAGCCCTCTTTCACCGACTTGAACAACCCGCCGGAGTTACAGGCATCCACCATCACCACCACCCGGACCCCGGTACGGAACTGAGACAGATCCGCCGCCAGCTCCGTGTCATCATAATCCGCATTGTAGGAGCACAATCCCACGCTGGTTCCGGAAATTTGATAGCCGTGGCTGGAATGGAAATAGAAAAATACGTCTCCCGCCACCGCCGTGGACGCATAGGACGAGATGGCTGAACGAATCGCGGATTTGGTGCCGCTGGAATTCAACAGCTTCGTAACCGTCCCGGCGGTCCACTCTCCGCGCTGAAGGGTATTGGTATAGATGCTGTTGGCATCCGGAACACACCCAGAGAGATCGTTGTTTTGAATATACGAGCTGCTATAGGTATTCAAGCCGACATAGACACCGTAATTTGCTCCCCACCCTGTACACAGACAAACCGTGAACAACCCCAGTAAGCCGACAAACATTTTCTTCTTCATGTCTCCACATCTCTTTCTGTTGGCACCTATCCAATCGAATAAACAATACACCTTCCACCCAAGGAAACCAAAAGAAAAAGAAATGGGCGGCTTGAATCGTTCTACGGATCCCATGGAAAAAGAATTTCCGCTTGCACCCTATTGGGGTGAATTATCGTTTAGCCAAGATCATACGGAGCAGTTCTTCGACGGTTTCCTTTTCACCGATTTGCGTCGATATTTTCCGGACCATTTGTTCCGCATCCCCCACGCGGTAGCCCAAAGAGGTAAGGGCCAGAACCGCATCCCGAAGACGGTGGTCTGTAAAAGAGCCTTCCGACGGCGTGGCATCCATCCCCGCCTCATGGCCCAATTTATCGCGCATTTCCAGCACGATTCGCTCCGCTGTTTTTTTGCCCACGCCGGAAATGCCGCTCAGCCGCTTGATATCGCCCTTGGCCACGGCGCTCTTTAATTCCCGCACGGAAAGGCCACTCAACACGGCTAGGCCGAGTTTCGGCCCGATGCCGTTCACCGTGGTCAGCAACAGGAAGGCGGAGCGTTCTTCCCCGGACATGAAACCAAACAGCAGATGGGCATCCTCCCGCACCACCGGAACCGTCAGCAGGCGGAAGGTTTCGCCAACGGCGGGCAGGCGATCATAGCTGTTGACGGAAATAGACGCTTCGTAACCGATGCCGTTGACATTGATCACCGCACGCGTCGGCTCTTTTTCCTCCAGAACGCCTTCCAAAAACACCATCATCGTTCCATCTCCCGCCGCCTGTTTCTCCGCAGTAAACGCAGAAACCCGCCGCGCCAACCGGCGCCGGCGGATCCATGCGGTTGTCCGACAAAGCGGACGAATGCCCTCTCGGCAGGACTAAGCCGCAGCTTTTTTGCCCTGCTGCGCACGCTCTTTCAACCGTTTTTTCCGGCGGTCGCGGGCTTTGCGCTTCACTCTCATTCTCAATTGCTGTCCCATACGTCCGCCCGTGGTAACAAACTTCTTCAGTGGAAGTCAAGCCTGCCCCGCTTCTTTTCCGCCGAGAAGAAGCGCTGGACCCTACCGCGCCACCTCAACCACGCACCACCGTGAAGGCATCCGTCTCTCCCCGTCCGGGGTGCGGCGGGGGATGAAGTTCGGTTTTCTTCCCTTCCCACCAGCCCTTCAAGAACGGCCGGACGCCGAACGCTGTTCCCTCCACCAGCATCCGGGCCAACAGATACAGATGATGGACGGGACCGGTCAGCCAACGGTAGCGGGCGTGCTTGCGGAAGAATATGGCGCTGCTTTTGCCGTAATGCATCCAGAAAAACGGGTTTCGCGTCCCCACCCCCGTGGATTTGGATACCTTGTGCCACATATGCGCCTCCGGGACAAACCGGATGGAAAATCCATTTTCCCGGGCCCGGATGGACCAATCGTAATCATCATACATTATGAAATAATCCCGGTCCAACAGGCCGGTTTTCTCCAAAAACGGGCGGGTAACCAGTAGGGCGCAGGTGGTGGCATAGGCCAATTCCCGCTCGCCATCCAATTGGCCGCGGTCCTCTTCCCGCGTCTTGCGCATAACCAAGGCGGGCGGAAACCGCCGGAAGCGGGAGCCTGCCGACCAAATCACCTTCGGGTCGTCATAATAGTAGATTTTCGGCACCAGGATGCCGGCTTCCGGATGAGCAAGGGCTTCTTTCAGCAGGCAGGCCAGACAATCGGGCGCCACCACTGTATCGTTGTTGATCATGAAAACGGCATCCGCCCCTTGGGAACAAGCATATTCCATTCCCGCATTAAAACCGCGCGCAAACCCCACATTCTCCCCTGTTTCCACCACACGAACATGCGGCAGTTCCGCCAGGACCCGGGCCACGGAATCATCCGCGCTTTGGTTGTCGGTAAACAGAAGGGTAAAGGCGACCCGCTCACTTTGGGATAGACTTTTCAGACACTCCAGTGAATCCTCCGCATGGTTGTAGCCCAGTGTGATCACCCACACATTCCACGGGCGGGAATCTTCTTTTTTTTGCTGGTGCATTGCGTCCGTTTGCCTCATATCTACTCTTCAATTCAAAAGCGACAGCCCGACATGCCAGGCGTTCTTCTAACTTCATATTACACTATCCAAAACCCTTCCACGGGAGGCAAGCGCCGAGTTGCAGAACTGGTGCAGGCGCTTCAGCCGGATGTGCATCTGCTGCAACCTCCGCCAGCTCCACGGGACGCCGCCATCTGCATCTATCCACGGGATTTCGGCCGACGCAAACATGGCATCAACTGGGGCATTTTCAATTTATACTGGCCTAGCAACCGTCGGGCGGCGCGGCAGGCCGCCCGGCGTCTCCGGCCCGATGTTCTCTTGAACGCCTCCATCTGGTGCCATGATGCTTTTTCAGGGCTGAAGATCCCCCGGGTGCTGGATGCACAAAATGTGGATGCCTTGGCGATTGCCGGGCGTTTCGGCTCCACCCACCCGTTTACGCAACTTGTCCGCCGGAAAGAACGGCAAGCCTGCCTTGAATCCGAACAGATCTTCTGCTGCTCCCAAACCGATGCGGAGGCTTTCCAACGGGAATACGGCCTACCGGAATCCAAACTGACGGTGGCCCCAAATGGCGTGCGCCTGCCGGAACAACCGGCGGAGGACCCATTGGCGAATCAAACGGCGGCCGAACTGGCCGGGCAGATCAAACTATTCTTCATGGGCAAACTGGACTATGCCCCAAATGAGGAAGCCCTTGCTTTTCTGGCGGAATTCCTCCTGCCGGAACTGGAACGCCGTCTGCCTGGAAAAGTGGTCTGCCTAGTGAGCGGCGGGCCCGGCCTGCCTGCGGGCGTTTGGCACCCTGCGCTTCGCTACATCGGCCGTGTCCCGGATGTGGCGCCATGGCTTGCCCTGGCGGATGTCTGTCTTGCCCCCGTCTTCAGCGGATCCGGCACCCGACTGAAGGTATTGGAATATTTCGCGGCGGGGAAACCGGTGGTGGCCACCGCCAAAGCGGTGGAAGGCCTGGATGTACAGGATGGGCGCGAATTCCGGCTCGCGGAACGGAACCATTTTGCCGAAGTGCTACTTCATCTCCTCCACTCCCTCCCGCAGGCCTCAGAAATGGCCGCCCGCGCTCGGCAATTGGTTCAGGCCCGATATTCCTGGGACCAAACGGCCCGCATCTGGCAAGCCGGCCTGGCCCCCTTCCTTCCATCCGCCGGCCACGGCCATGCCCAAGGAGCTTTCCGGTGAATCCAACGCCCGTCGTCTCCATCCTCATTCCAAGTGATGGCCGGGCCAGCCTCCGGGATACACTGGCTTCCATCGGTGCTTCGCGAAATGCCCCCGACCACGAAATCATTCTGGTTGGCCGCCTGCCGGATGGAATGGAGACGCCCATCCCCTTCGTCCATTTCATTGCCTGCACCGGCATGGGCACCGGCGCCATGCGCAATATGGCGGTTTCCCATGCCAAGGGGGATTTATTTTTATTTACGGATTCGGATTGCATTGTGGATCCGGATTGGATGGCCCGCGCCGCCCGTTCCTGCACGCCGGAGCGGCCGGTGGTGGCCGGCGGCATCCGGTTTCCGGAGACGAACCCCTGGGACTGCGGCGACAATCTGGCCATCTTCCACGCCACCCATGTGTCCCAGCGGGCGGGACGCGCCCATGGGCATGTCGGCACCAACAACCTAGCGGTTCGCCGGGAAGTGTTCTCCACCCTGGGGGGGTTCGACATCAGCCTGACGGTCGGCGAGGATGGTGATTTCTTGGCCCGTGCGGCCAAAGCCGGTTATCCCGCTTTTTTTGACCCCTCTTTTGCTGTCCGCCACCAGAGCAACCGTGAAACGCAAACCCAGGTCCAAGCGCATGCCGCATGGTATGCCTCGGGATATGTCAACCTATTGCGCAGCGGCATTCTGCCGCATGGAAAAATCCGGGCCGAATCCATTTTACCGCGACATCCCCGCATGGCGTCCGTGTGGAGCGGACTGAAGGCCACCCTCGCCCTAGCCCGGATTGTGCTCCCCCACCCCGCCTTCTGGCGATACCGCCGTTCCTTCGCGGCAGCTTGGATCTTCCTGTATGCACGGCGGCGAGCCGTTTTTCGCCTGCTGGCGGAATAACGGCACAAAAAAAGCCGTAGCATCCGCTACGGCTTTGCCTCATCCACGTGGATGATTATTTGCCGAGGATGGCATCCTTGGCGACTTTGGCCACGCGGAACTTCACGACCTTCTTGGCCGGAATCTTGATCTGTTCGCCAGTCGCGGGGTTGCGGCCCATGCGAGCTTTGCGGCTCACGAGAACGAGCTTGCCCAAGCCGGGAACAGTGAAACCATTTTTCGCATTTTTGTACGCCAAAGCCGAGAGAGCTTCCAACGCCGCGCCAGCCTGCTTCTTGCTGATGTCAGCCTTTTCCGCCACAGCCGCCACGATTTGGCTCTTTGTCAATGCCTTTGCTGCCATAACTCATTACTCCTTGTTTATTTCTTCGTTTCTAAAATGGGCTCTTACCTCGTAATTTCCCTATATCCGTTGCGCGTTATGCGCTAATTCGCTTTGAAAAGCAATACTATTTCGCGGTTTTCCCATGAATTATTTTCATTCCGTTGGATGGTTTTCTGCTTTACATCACAGGGGCGGCCGGCGCGGCGCTCATTTCCAATACCAGGATGTGGGATTTTCCGATGGCCTGAATCGACAGGGTCTCCTCCGTGCTTTCCAATGCATCGCCGGGGTGTAGCGGCAAACCGTTGATCTGCGCCTCTCCTTCCATTTGAACCAAATAGGCCTGGCGTCCTTCCTCCACTTCGAAGGCGATGTCCTTCCCGGCATCCACCTCCACGGCATAGATATTGATGTCCTGATGGATGTTGACCGCCGCGCCGCCCCCGATCCCTGAGACCATATGCAGCCATTTTCCCTGCCGTTTGGCCCATTCGAACCGATGGTCGCCATACTTGGGACGATAGCTTTTCCGATCAGGGAAAATCCAGATCTGCAGCATGTGGAGTTCCTCCTCCGCATGGTTGTGTTCACTGTGAAACACACCGGTGCCTGCGCTCATATACTGCATCTCTCCGCGTTTCAGGATCCGTTCGTTGCCCATGCTGTCGCGGTGGGTCAATTCTCCCTTGATGACATAGGTGACGATTTCCATGTCTCGGTGCGGATGCAGATCGAACCCGGAGGACGGCGCAATATAGTCGTCGTTCAGCACCCGGAGCACGCCGAAGTGCATGTTCGAGGGGTTATAATATTCTGCGAAAGAGAAATGGAAATGACTCTGCAGCCAACCCAGATCGCTTTTGCCCAGTTGATTGACATCTCTATACTTGATCACGATTCGCTCTCCTTCTTTCTGTGGGGTGAATAAACTGTTCCCGCGCTTGTCGCGCTTCCACCGTCTGCCCAATGTTCGAATGGATGACCAGCTCATACTTTTTTCTCCCTGCGGGTTAAGGTAGCGGCAATGGAGGGCTCCCAACAGGCTCCTGCCAATTCGTTTTCAATCGGGGCATGCTCGTTTTGAGCGCCGACAATGGAGGAGGCGCCATACGGCGGTTCGCCGCCGCCTCCGTCCCGCTCCATCCCGTAAAAGAAAACAGAAAGCCCACCATGATCATGCCGTGACAAAACCATGGAATATGAAACGACAGGAGCGTGAATTCCCGGCCGCCGCGCTGGGCGCTGGAACCTGTAAACACGCTTCCCGCCTCGCCCACGAGCGTGCCATGCGCCCACAACTCGCCGAATGCCCAAAAACAGGCCCATCTGGCCGGATATATTCCCGAAGCGGGCGGGAGCGCCGAAAGGAATGGCATTCGCCCCAATCATGTTTCCCTTGGAACACACAGGCACCAGAGGAGTGGCCTTCCAGGGCTCTTCCACTTGCGTGGCCTGAATGACATTCGGCGGCAGGGTTTCAGGGCCACGCCGAAGAATGGCCTCGGCTCCGGAGCCTTCGTGTACCGCCGCCGCAATGGCCTGCGCCATGGGGTGAATATGCCCATACAGGGAATGGCAAATAGCCAATATCGTCACACGCTTCCTTTCGCTTTTTTCTTATATTATGAATTTATTATATGCGAAATGTCAGATCAAGAGAAAATTTCACGTTATTTATCCATAAATTCTTTCGAAATAATTTGTAATTAGTTCATAATAAAGGAAATATATTTATTAGAGATTTATTTATTTCTTTTGCTTCTTTTCGGGCTGGACTTTTGATTCCAGATAAAAGAGGCTGAACGCCTCTTCATGGACAGGAAAGGATTGGATAACATGCGCCGGGTGAATCGAAAATGGACGCGTTGGAGCACTTGCGCGGGAGTTGCCGCTGGATGCCTGTGGATGACGGGCTGCCTGTCCGTAGGGCCGGATTATCATCCCCCCGCGACTCCCGTACCGGAGGAGTGGCAGACGCCTCTTGCCCCATCTGCGGATGCCGCCGCGCCCATGGCGGAATGGTGGACAGTTTTTGGAGACCTCCAGCTGGAGGCCATCGTCCGTGCTGTACGGACAAACAACATGGACCTAGCCGCCGCCCTCGCACGGATGGATGCTCTCGCGGCCCAATACGGCATGGCCCGTTCCGCCCTTCTGCCCTCCGTTTCCGGTGTGGGCGGCGTGACGTGGGACCGCCAAACGGAGCGAGTGCATGTTGCAACGGACTACCCGGATAATCCGGCATGGCTTTATCAAGCCGGTTTTTCCATGCAATGGGAACTGGATGTGTGGGGACGCATCCGCCGGAGCATGGAGGCGGCGCGGGGGACATTGGATGCCTCGGTGGAGGATCTGCGCCACCTGCTGGTCATGCTCCAGGCCCAGGCCGCCGTGGAATACATCACGTTGCGCACTCGCCAGCAGCAGTTGGTTTTTGCCGAACAAAACATCGCCCTGCAGGAAAAAACCGTCGCCTTGACCCGCGGACGCTATGACGCGGGGCTGACCAGTGAGCTGGATGTCCACCAATCGGAAATGAATCTGGCCGCTACCCGGGCGCAGATTCCGCAATTACGGGCCGACCTGACGGATTCGCTCAACATGCTGTGCCTGCTGAGCGGCCGACTGCCCGGAACTTGGGAGGAATTGCGCGCCCATGCCCCCATTCCCTATGCAGAAGCCCTGCCTGAGATGCTCCCGGCCGACCTGCTACGCCGTCGGCCGGATATCCGCTCCGCCGAGCGCCAACTGGCCGCCCAAACCGCCCGAATCGGAGTGGCCAAGGCCGATTTCCTCCCCAAATTCGCCCTGAACGGCTCTTTTGCCTATGCCGCGACGGATAGCGGAGAGCTCTGGAAAACACCCGCCCAGAATTTCTCCATCGGCCCCAGCGTGGATTGGGCGCTCTTCACGGCTGGCCGGGTCCGCAACAACGTCCGCCGGGAGCAAGCCACCACCCGCGCCGTTCTCGCCCAATATGAACAAGCCGTCCTCGCGGCCTACCAGGAATGCGAATCCGCCCTCTCCGCGCACGTTCACAGCACGAAAACGTTGGCGGAAATCCGAACCGCAGCGGCTTCTGCCGCCAAATCCGTGGAGCTGGCGGAAACCCTGTACCGCAATGGACTCACCAATTTCCAAAATGTCCTGGACATGCAGCGCCAGCTGGCGCAGTACCAGGACGCCCAAGCCCAGTGCATGGGGGCGGTGGCCGCCAACCTAGTCGCCGTATACAAGGCCTTCGGTGGCGGCTGGACGCCGGATGCCTTGCTGAATGAGGACATGGCACGGGTGGAACAACAGGATATCGAAGCGAGTGAACAGGAGCAGGCGGAATGAAAAAGAATATAAATGTCATCGGGCGCGCGGTCGGCATCGTGTTGTTATGCGCGGCAGTGGCCGCCGTCTTCCTATATAAGAGCGATCAAAAGCCGCCGGAGCTCCCACAGCCGGTCCGCCCCGTCAAGAGCTTTTTGGTTGGCTCCGAACGGGAAGTGCCCAAATTATACTTTCCGGGCACCATGGATGCCGAAACCGGCGTGGCCCTTTCCTTCGAAGTGTCGGGACGGCTGATCGAATTTCCCGTCCAGCGCGGACAACGGGTGAAAAAAGACGCTGTTCTGGCTCGACTGGACGATCGCGATTTCCAAAACCAGGTGAAAAACGCCCAGGCCGATGTGGACTTGGCCCAAAGCACCCTCGCCCGCATTGAAAATGCATTGAAGCTCAATGCCGTTTCCCAAGAAGATTATTCCCGCGCCAAGGCCGACCTCGACAAAGCACAGGCCCAGCTGGACATCCGGCGCAAGGCCCTGGAAGACACCACCCTGACCGCCCGCTTCGACGGCGTGATTGCCGACACCTATGTGGACAATTTCGACACCATCGCCGCAGGCAACCCCGTGCTGAAACTGCAAAACGTCCAAGTGCTGAACTTGGTGGTTTCCGTGCCGGAAAGCTATGTGCTCCAATCCACCGAAGACCGCTGGCGAAAATGGACGTTCTCCGCCCAGTTCGATGCCCTTCCCGGGCGGAGCTTCCCCGTTGAATTGAAGGAATTCGCCTCCACGGCCGATGCCATCACCCAGACCTACCGCGCCACCTTCACCATGAAGGCACAGCCGGATCTGTTGATTCTGCCCGGCATGAGCGGCACCGTGGTCGCCAGCTTACCGGAAGAAGATGTCCTAGATGCCGCCGTGCAGGTGCCTTCCGATGCCGTGGGCATCTCCAGCGACGGTTCCGCCTTCGTCTGGGTGCTGGAAGACCATGGCGAGGGCACCTATATCACCCGGCAGCGGATCGTGACGCCGAGTGAGCGTGCGGGAACATGGCTCGGCATTTCCTCCGGGCTGGCCAAGGGCGAGCAAATCGCCGCCGCCGGCATCAGTGTTCTGACGCAAGGGCGTGTGGTCCGCCGGCTGGAGGACGATCCGGCCGCCCTAGTCGCCTCCGATCCCACCAGCCCCACCCAACCCGGCGAACCGATGATTTCCCGAGACGTGCAAGCCCTGGACGCCGCCGCAGCGGAGGATGCTCCATGAGCATTGCGCAGTTTTCGATTGATAAAAAAGTCATCACCTATGCCTTCACGGCGGCCATTCTGCTCGGCGGCATGCTGGCCTATACCAAGATTGGACGCTTGGAAGACCCCGAATTCACCATCAAGGCCGCCCAGATCATCACGATGTATCCGGGCACCACAGCGCAGGAGGTGCTCGAGGAAATCACCGACCCCATTGAAATCGCCGTCCAGAAAATGGGGCAGCTCAAACGCGTCACCAGCACCTCGTATCCCGGCCGTTCCATCATCATGGTGGAAATGGAGGATAAATATGGGAAGAAAGATCTCCCGCAGATTTGGGATGAACTGCGGCACAAGGTGGCCGACATGCAGGACAGCCTGCCGACGGGCGCCTCCGTGCCGCTGGTGGCGGACGATTTCGGCGATGTCTATGGCGTCTTCTATGCCATTTATGGCGATGGATATTCCTTCGCCGATCTGAAGGCCTATGCCAAACTGCTACGGCGGGAACTGCTCCAGTGCGAGGATGTCGCCAAAATCGACATGATCGGCGATCAGCAGGAAGTGGTGTATCTGGAAATCTCCCGCGCCCGCATGGCCGGACTCGGCATCACGCCCCAGCAAATCCAATCCGTCATCAGCGGGCAGAATACGGCCGCAGACGCCGGATCCATTGAAATCGGCGACAAATATATCCGTATTTCCCCCACCGGCAAGCTGCAATCTGTGGAGGAACTGGGCGAGTTGCTCCTCGTGCAGGGCTCGGCAGCGGGTCAGCAACGGGTCCGTTTGAAGGACCTCGCCACCATCCGGCGCGCCTATCAGGAACCCGCCGACGCCCTGCTCCGCTATAACGGCCATCCGTGCATCGGCCTAGGTATCTCGACCGCCAAAGGAGGAAACGTGATGGTCATGGGCGCCTCCATCGACAAACGCATGCTGGAGCTGCAGTCCGAAACCCCCGTTGGCATCGAAGTCGGCATCATTTCCCATCAGGCGGACAGCGTGGATGTCGCCATCCGGGGCTTCATCGTCAGCCTGGTCGAAGCCGTCCTCATCGTGGTGGCCGTCCTGCTGTTCTCCATGGGGCTACAGAGCGGCATTTTAATCGGCGCGATCGTCATCGTCACCGTCATGAGCACCCTCATGGTGATGCAAAGCATGGGCATCCTGCTCGAACGTATCAGCCTCGGCGCCTTCATCATCGCCTTGGGCATGCTGGTGGACAACGCCATCGTCATCACCGAAGCCGTGCTGATCGCGGCCCAAAAGGGCCTCAACAAGGTCAAGGCTGCCGTGGAAATCGTCGAGCAGACCAAATGGCCCCTCCTCGGCGCCACCGGGGTCGCCATCCTTTCCTTCGCGCCCATCGGCGCATCCCAGGATTCCACGGGGGAATTCTGCCGTTCCCTCTTCCTCGTGCTGCTGATCTCCCTCTTCATGAGCTGGGTGCTCGCCATCACCTTGACGCCCCTACTGGCTTCCAGTTTCCTCAAAGTGAAAAAACAGCCTGAAAATGCGAAGCCCGTCGATCCTTACGACACCCACTTCTTCCGTGCTTACCGGGGCCTGCTGATCCGCTGCATCCGCCACCGCTGGCTGTTCATGCTCGTCATGGTCGTCCTGCTGCTGCTCGCCGGATACGGCTTCCGCTTCGTGAAGCAGAACTTCTTCCCCGATTCCACCCGCCCCCAGATGATGGTGCACTTGTGGATGCCGGAAGGCAGTTCTATCTATTCCACGGCCGAACGCATCCAACAGCTCGGCGACCATGTCAAAACCCTCGATGGCGTCACGGGCATCACCGACATGGTCGGCACTGGCGGACT
Source organism: Verrucomicrobiota bacterium (assembly GCA_031262805.1). Classification (GTDB taxonomy): domain Bacteria; phylum Verrucomicrobiota; class Kiritimatiellia; order CAIQIC01; family Lenti-01; genus JAISGX01. The sequence goes on from JAISGX010000036.1 coordinate 71,850, forward strand.
GCGCTTCCTGCTCACCTACACCCCCGAAGATCCGGATCCGGCCTATGGCATTTTGTTTGTGGATATCGAGGATTCCACCCTGGTGCCCCACCTGTCGAAGACCATCGACGAATTCGCCAGAGAAAACATTCCCGATGCGTTGGTTTACTCCCAACGTTTCGTGCTCGGCCCGGGCGATCCACAGAAAATTCAGATGCGCATCATCGGAACGGATGCCGCCCTCCTTCGCCAGGTTGCCGACAAAGCCCTCGACGTGATGCGCGCAGACCCCAAGCTGGTTGAAATCCAATCCGACTGGCGAAACCGCGTGGACTTGATCCGTCCGGTCATCTCCACCAACCACGCCCGCAACCTCGGCATCACGCGCACGGAAATCGCCGCCGCCTTCAAGGAGGCCACCACGGGCATTCCCATCGGCGCCTATAAGGAAGGCGATGAAAGCCTGCCGATTCTCCTTCGTGCGCCCGAACACGAACTGGAGGACCCCGACTCCCTATTCAGTGCGTGGTTCTGGGCCGCACGTCTCGGCCGCTCCATTCCCCTCTCCCAACTTGTGGACCGTTTCGAAAACACATCCGAGGAAGCCCTTCTGCAACGCCGAAACCGCTCGCTGTGCATCACCGTCAAATGCAACACCAGCGGCGAGGAAACCGCCGCCACGGCCTTCAAGCGCCTCGCGCCGAAGTTGCTCGCCGCCACGGCGGACATGCCGGAAGGCTATTTCACGGAATGGGGCGGGGAGCACGAAAGCTCCACCAACGCCAATAGCGGTCTAGCAGGCAAGATTCCCCCCATTGTCGCGATCATGATCCTGATCGTGATCGCCCTGTTCAACTCGATCCGGCAGCCCGTCGTCATCTTCATGACCGTTCCGCTCACCCTCATTGGCGTGACGGTCGGCCTGCTCGTTTTCGGCCAGCCCTTCGGGTTCATGGCCCTGCTCGGTTTTCTCAGCCTCGGCGGCATGCAGCTCCGCAATGCCATTGTCCTGATTGATGAAATCAACGCACAGAAAGCACATGGAGAGAACGACTTCAACGCCATCGTCAATGCAGGAGTCATCCGTCTGCGGCCCGTCGTCATGGCCGCCACCACCACGGTGCTGGGCATGTTGCCTCTCGTGGTGGATGCCTTTTATGCCTCCATGGCCGTCACCATCATGTGCGGGCTGACCTTCGCCACCATCCTCACCATGGTTGTCATTCCGGTCAACTATGCCATTGTTTTCCGTGTACCCAATCCCCATTGAGAGGGAGAGAGGGCCCAAGCGGCCCTCTCCTTCCCTCCTTTCACGAAAGGAAGATGACATGACAAAAATCCGTTTTTTCTCTCTGTTGGCTTTCTTCCTGGCCGCGCTGCAGGCCAGCGCCCAGGTGGCGTCAGGCGGAGAAGCCAGCACCCCACCGAAACCCGCTTTTACCACCACGATCTCTCTGGGCACCACCTATACCGAGGGCAACAGCGATACCGCCGTGCTCAACCTGCGCTACGCCACCGAAGGCCAGAAGGAGCGCCTCGGCACCCTGACGGCCAAAGTGGAAGCCAATTACGGTGAGAACCGGGTGGATGGCCTCAAGGACACCATCACGGAAAACTTCAAGGCCTCCCTGAACATCAAGAAGGATGTCGGCCGCTGGTATATTTCCGGCGACACCTCCTACTTCTACGACGATATTGCCCTGGTGGATTACCGCATTCTCCTCGGTCCCGGCGTGGGCCGCCGCCTACTGCAAAGCGACGCGCAGACCCTCACCGTGGAAACCGGCCCCTCCTACCTCTGGGAGCGGGTGGACGGCATCAAGGACGACTATGTCGCCCTCCGCCTGGCGGAAAATTATGCCTGGCAAATCAGCGCCACCGCCAAATTCCACCAATCGCTGGAATATCTGCCCAAGGTGGATGATTTCGAGAATTATCTGTTGCATGCCGAAGTCGGGATCGAAACCGCCATCAACGAATGGATGAATCTGGCCCTGATCGTGCAGGACAAATACGACAATATTCCCGCCGCGGGCACGGAGCACAACGACCTCAGCATCATCGCCAGCCTCGGCATTTCCTTCTAAGTCGGCCTCCCGCACGCCCCGCCCGGCATGCCATCCCCCGAGAGGGCATGTTCGGAATAGCGCTCCTTCTTCGGATTGATTTTTGTGCTGACATCTGGTTCTATTGTCCGATTCGAGTTCTCCCCATGGCAAAAGCATCCCATACCTACGACGAAAGCAAAATTCAGACCCTTTCTGCGCTGGAACACATCCGTAAACGCACCGGCATGTATATCGGCCGCGTGGGCGACGGCACCCAGTATGACGACGGCATTTATGTGTTGCTCAAGGAGGTTGTGGACAATGCCGTGGATGAATTCATCATGGGATATGGCAAGCGCGTAGACATCACGATGGAAGGCACCACGGTTTCCGTCCGGGACTACGGCCGGGGCATTCCGCTGGGGAAGGTGGTGGAATGCGTATCGCGCATCAACACCGGCGCCAAGTATAACGACGATGTCTTTCAATTTTCCGTCGGCCTCAACGGGGTCGGCACCAAGGCCGTCAACGCCCTTTCCTCTTCGTTCCAGGTGCAGTCGCACCGCGACGGGGAATTTGCCGGCGCCCGTTTCTCCCGGGGGGAGCTACTCAAAAAATCCGCCGGTACGTGCGCCGGAACCCCCAACGGCACTTTGATTGAATTTGTGCCGGATACGGAGATTTTCGGCTCCTCCGCCTATCTCCCCGAACTGGTCCAGCGCCGCCTGCGGCTCTATGCCTGCCTCCATGCCGGGCTGGAGATCGTCTGCAACGGCGAACGCATCATTTCCGAAAATGGATTGACGGATTTGATTCTGGAGGAAGTCGGCGACGAATCCGTCTATGGCCCCCTGCACTTCCGTTCCCCCACGCTCGAAATTGCATTCACCCACACGCAACGGTTCAACGAAACCTTTTTTTCTTTCGTCAACGGCCAATTCACATCGGACGGCGGCACCCATTTGTCCGCCTTCCGCGAAGGCTTTCTCAAAGGCGTGAACGAATTCGCCAAAGCCAAATTCGACGGCGATGATGTGCGCGAATCCATGGTGGGCGCCATCGCCATCCGCTTGAAGGACCCGGTCTTTGAATCCCAAACCAAGAACAAGTTGGGCAATACGGAAATCCGATCCGAGCTGGTGGCTCGGATCCGCGACATTACGGTCGACCTGCTCCACCGCAATCCGGAAGCTGCGGAAATCTTGGTCAAAAAGATCGAAGAAACGCAGAGCCTCCGCAAAGAACTGCAAACCGTCAAAAAGCTGGCGCGGGAGCGTTCCAAGGCCGTCAGCATCCGCATTCCGCAATTAAAGGACTGCAAAACCCATCTGGACGCCAAACGGAACCGTGGGAGGGAGAGCATGCTTTTCATCACCGAGGGGCAATCCGCCGCCGGCTCCATCACGGCCTGCCGGAATGTCACCACGCAGGCGGTGTTCACCCTGCGCGGCAAACCCCTCAACGTGGCGGAATTGAACCGCGAAGCCGTCTACACCAACGAAGAACTGTATAACCTGATGCGGGCGCTCAATATCGAAGACTCCCTGGCCGGGCTTCGTTTCCAAAACGTCATCATGGCCACCGATGCCGATGTGGACGGCCTGCATATCCGGAACCTGCTCCTGACGTTTTTTCTCCGCTTCTTTGAATCCTTCGTGACCGCCGGTCATTTATTCATTCTGGAGACGCCGCTTTTCCGCGTGCGCAACAAAAAGGAAACGCGCTACTGCTACAGTGAAGCCGAACGCGACAAGGCCATAAAGGCCCTTCGCGCCCCGGAAGTCACACGCTTCAAGGGCCTGGGCGAAATTTCGCCGTCCGAATTCAAATATTTCATTGGTCCCAACATGCGCCTAACCCCCGTGGTGGTGGAACAAACGGAACATAAAATTCCATACATCCTGCGATTTTACATGGGCCGTAACACGCCGGAACGCCGCCAATTCATTATGAATTACCTTCGGGTGGACGCAGAAGAATGACCCCTTTCCGCCGCCCTCGGCTCTAGGCTGACGCCCGCCTCTCACATGCGTTCGAGCTCAACGACGTATGCGACGCGATGGGCGAACACGACATCAAGTGGTAGATCTGGTGCGGGCGACTGCTCCACCTGCTGTTGCGCTTCCTGCGCGACCTGAGCCAGTGGGCTTCTTCCTTCTTCCGGCTCTTCGCCCTTTCCGCCCCGCTCCCAAATCACACCCCTAAACCTTCGGACGAAAACGCCAGCCATTCAGGCGCTTTCACGCTCTCGTTTTGTCCTTATGGGACGAGAGTGAATAGATATTGTGTTTTTCGCATGTAACTGCCAACTTTACATGCGGCGGTATCTCCTGTGTCGTTTGCAGATATAAATTCACAATAAGCAAGTGTCCATTGTTGACAGCCTGTGCAATTAGCTGGCAATAACGGAGTGCCCTGCTGTGATGATCACCATGCAGTATCGTGATTTCATCCACTCATCACAATACGTGCAAAACGATCCAATAAGTCCTTTTTTGTCCACCATAATATTAAATCCTCATCGTCATTTGTTGCAGGGCGTATTTTATAAAATTCGTGCCAATCATGGTCATCCACATCTTTACTGTAAAGTTGCCATAACTGCATCCGTAACGAAGGGATGCCGACTTCTTCAGGAATAAAATATTCATGGTCATACATATGCCTTTTCAATTGCGCAATGTCATCCTTTAAAACCTCGCCATCGATAAGTAAGCGACCCCATGCTTTGTAGTTGCTTGCATCGCGATACAGGTATTCAATTACCGTTTTCTGTTTCGCCATAATTTGTCAACCTTTAAAAACATGCTCATTATGCCAGACAAGATAGTTTTTCTCAGGCAAAAACTTCGCTGGTAGAATAATTCTGCGACCCTCCAACTCCGCAATCAATTGACCTTGTTTGCTATTGTCTCGTTTGATAGCTCCTGATACCAGTATGCTATAGTCTGCCGTCACCGTAATTAACCCTCTATCAAACGCCTTGTCGTGTATGGCTGATAAACACAACCCGTTACGTGGATTTAAGCGTAGTTCGCTTGCTGCAGCCCATGGCACAATGTGGCTTGCAACCAACAAACCATGTATTGAAAGACCGCTCATACAGCAACGATTCTGATAACTTGCCATTACCGAGTTGCGGAAAAATGCCTGCCCAATTCTTGCCATTGTTGTAATTATTCTGGTTTCACCCATATATGAAATACCGACGTCACTTTCCTGCTTTTCGTCAGGCTGTATACTCGCAAACTGAAAAGCGCACTCTTCACTCAAACTCGTCCAATCACTATGAAAGGCATCCCATATTCTTTTGTCTGCGACAGAAGCGTTGCCAAGACCTTTGCGACCACTATTGCGTATGGCTGGATCGAGGCTCGCGAAGTTTACCAATTTCATGGCAACGGCATTGGCCGACCTGCCTAAGAATCGAGCCAACACCTGTATTTGATTGTTTCTTGCATCAATCTTGCCAAAAGGGAGTTGACAGTATAAGTAAAATGCCAGTTTCAACTCTTGATCAGTCCAGTTTTTTCGCGTGTTTGTAGTTTCCATCGCGGTATTCCTTGCTCACATTACTTTGTACATTCCGTTCCGTGCTGTAACCGAGTGTTTTTTCGATACTCCGGCTATTGAAAACGGTTGACAAGGGAAACCCGCAAGAAGTATGTCATGCTCCGGTATATCATACTCATTGATTTTAGTTATATCGCCGTAAGGCATTACACCAAAGTTTTCATAATACGTTCTTTGGCAATACTTATCCCATTCACTTGAAAAAACACATTCGCCGCCCTGTGCTTCAAAAGCGATACGCATACCGCCTATTCCCGCAAATAGGTCTATAAACCTAAACAAGGCGGCATCGTGCTTGCTCTCTTTGCTCTTTTCCTCAAATAAGAGGGCAAGGGCTTCTAATATACAATCCTGCCGCGTCTTGTTCGCAACAGTTGCGTATTCTGTTAAGCTGGTGTATATACTCGACCATCAAGTCGAATATGTACTTGTTGTGGCATGGTGTTCACCTCTTGGAATTTTCTAATACCTATTATGACACAGTTGTTTCCAACAAGTCAATAAATTGGGTCTAATGTAATGCCTCCCGTTAGTCAAGGGTGGAGCAGGTGAAGAATTCGATGGCCGCCGCCAGAGTGATCAAGCGGTTTTTCAGCCGCACCCGCGAGTTGGAGAGGGCGATCCGCCCCCATTTTGTCCTTATGGGACGGGAGCGAAACGATTCCATGATTGAATCCTCCACGGGTTGCGCTACAGTAACGGTTGGTGGAGCCCCAGCAGAGGATATCGCGTGAATTCAATGTTTCATAAATGGTTTTGGATGGTATGGATTGGATTGGCTTGTGTGGCTTGCGGCCAGGTGAAGGTCACCAAGTCCGCGGGCGATAAAGTGGGGGTGGATTTATCTGGCATCCAAGTTTCCGGCGGTGCGGCGATCGCAGTGCGCAACACGTTGGTCAACAACTTGAACCGTTCGGGCTGGATGGAAGTGGCCCCTCCCGGAAAAGGAGGCGTTAAGGTCCGCGGGAGCATCACGGAGGCGAACGGCATGTTGAGCTTCACCTGCATCGCCACGGATGCCTCCGGCCACACTCTTCTCAACGGCACCTATTCCCATCCGGTCCCCCGAGCCGTCTATCTGGCCCATCAGGTGGCGGACGACCTGGTGATCAAAAGCACCGGGAAACCGACTTTCTTCCAGGCCAAATTGGCCATGATCGGCGTCCGCAGTGGCGCCAAAGAGCTGTATGTGGCGGATTCCAGCGTGCAGGATGTCCGCCAAATCACTCATGACCGCTCCATCGCCATCAAACCCCGCTGGAGCCCGGACAACCGGTATATTTCCTATACGTCCTTCCGGCAGCGTTATCCAGATGTCTATACCATCGAATGGGCCACAGGCATCCGCACCCGGGTGGCGGCTTATCCCGGCGTGAATTCCGGCGGCGCCATTTCGCCGGACGGGCGCTCTATGGCGCTGATTCTGTCCAAGGACGGCAACCCGGACCTCTATGTGCAGGATATGCCAAGCAAGCGCCTGACCCGCCTGACCCATACCCCACGAGCGGTGGAAGGCTCCCCCGCCTGGTCCCCGGACGGCTCACGGATCGTCTATGTCTCGGACGCCTCCGGCACCCCCCAGCTGTATCTTATTCCCCGGACCGGAGGCACTCCCACCCGCCTGACCACCAGTGGAAGTCAGAATGTGGCTCCGGATTGGGGGAAAAATGGCTTGATTGCCTATCAAACCCTAATCGGCGGCCATTTTCAGATTGCCGTGATCGACCCCTCCACCCGAGAAAGTCGCATCATCTCCCCCTTGGATGCCGCTTACGAGGATCCTTCCTGGGCACCGGACGAGCGCCACCTCGCCGCCGCCCGCTCCGTCAACTACAAGTATTCGGTTTACCTTCTTGACAGTATGGGCGACAAACCCGTAGCGTTGACAACATCAGGCGATTGGCTCGCCCCGGCATGGACGCGGTAAGGCTTGTGAAACGGCCTGTGGATTTCGATTTGGATAAGGAAAAGAAGGCAAGGAGAAGAGAAAAATGGCACATCGTTGGATGACAATTTTGATGGTCCTGCTCGCGTTGGCATTGTTGGCGGGCACGGGGTGTGTGAAAAAGCAGTCGCCCAAAACCACCGTCGGCTTCGGGGAAACGGGCTTTGGAGAGACGGATCCGTTGATCATCGGATACGATGAGTTCGGCAATGCCATTTATGCCGACGGCACGGACAGCATGGTCCGCACGGATGGCTCCGAAATCAGCGCCGGACAATTCGATGCCGTGTATTTTGAATTCGACAGCCCACAGCTCAATCCGTCCGAACAGGGCAAAATTGATGCCATTGTTTCCTACCTCCACCAAAACCCCACCTTGGGCGTGATTGTGGAAGGCCATTGCGACGAACGCGGCAGCAACGAATACAATTTGGCACTGGGCGAACGCCGGGCCTTGGCGGTCCGGGCCTCCATGATTTCTCGCGGCGTCGATGGCGCCCGCGTACAGACCCGTAGCTATGGCGAGGAACGCCCGGTGGCGTTCGGCCATGATGAAGCGTCCTGGCGCCTGAACCGCCGGGCGGAATTCGTTCTGACCCAGATGTAATGCCTTCTATCGGATGCCCGCCTTCCCGGCGGGCATTTTTTTTGCCCTGGTTTTCTACTCCGCCGACAGGGCATCCAACTGGGCGGCCCATTTTTTCTGCAACGGCTTGTCGGCATAGCGCCGCCAGGCAGATTTGAATTTCCGGATTTGCTCCCGGCGGTGCTTGTGCAACACCTTCCGCACTGCAGCGCGTGTTTTCCCGGATGGAATATGGCGGGTTAATTCCAACGCACTGTCATCATCATGCACCTTGCCCAATGCTGCCTGGGCTTTGGTGATCCAATGGCCCGCACGAACATATTCCGCGCTGATGTCTTGCGCAAAAAACTCGGCCAGATAACGCAGGCGGCGGCCGGCACGTCGTAAATCATGGGCGGGGCCTTTGGAAAAATGCCCCACCTGACGATAGCGGGAGGCGATGAGCTTGCGCACCACCAGCGTGCGGCGGGCAACGAGTTGCATGGCGGACGGTCTCTTTTTTTTTCGAACGGGAGGATCGTCAGCCAGATAACCCGCCAGCTTTTGTTTAACCTTCCGGTACTCATCGGCTTCGACGGCTGCATGAGCCAGCCGGGCCCGGTCCAACCGGAAAAACGCCAGAATACTCTTTTGTTCCTTTGGGGAAATGCCATCCAATTCGCCATCCTGAATCAGGCTACGAAAAAGATCCATCCAGACATCCAGATCGCGGGCCGCCCCCAGCGCATCACAGACTTTGGCGATCTGTCTATCCAGCCGCTTCAGAAAAACCGGATCCAATTCGCCAAAGGTGACGGCCAGCGTCCGCATGCGGCGAAAAGCAATCCGGATGTCATGTAAGCCCTTCGCCGAACTCTTCTGGGTTCTTTCCTCATTTTTCAAAACCACATCAACCTGCTCCCGCAGGAGACGCCGGAACATTCCATCGGCCGTTTCCGGAGTCGGCAGGCCGTGCGGGCGCTGTTTTTTGTTCCGCAGCGACATCTCAGGCGCCGGAGGCTGAAGCATCTGCGGGACGCTGGGGTTCAAACACAGGGGTCTGATGTGCCGCCGCTACGGCTCGTTCCTCCGCCCACTCGTGGAATTCCTTCTGGCAGCGCAGAGGCGGATGCCGGGAGTCCGCATGCCGCCGCTCATACGTTCCATCCGCCTTCAACTGCCAGGATTGTTGATTGTCGGCAAAGCACAGCATCAGAATTCGAGCCAGTTTTTCCGCCCCTTCCGAATCTTCCACCGGCACCATTAATTCAATCCGACGGTCCAAATTACGGGGCATCCAATCCGCACTGGCCAGATAGGTTCGCGAGTGCCCTCCATTATAAAACCGAAAGATTCGGGCATGCTCCAAATAGCGGTCCACAATGCTGACCACCCGAATGTTGTCGCTGAGGCCTTTGAGGCCAGGCCGGAGACAACAGATGCCTCTGACATTCAGCCGAATTTTCACGCCGGCTTTGGAGGCCCGGTAGAGCGCATGGATCAATTCGGGATCGGTCAACGAATTCATTTTGGCATCCAATCCGGCCGCCTCCCCCTGACGGCTGTGTTCGATTTCCGCCTCGATCAGCTCCAGCAGACGGGAACGGATGCCTTGGGGGGCCATGACGATTTTATGAAAGCCGGTCAGCTGCGAATATCCCGTGATGGTGTTGAAAAAGGCCGAGGCATCCGCCCCATAGTCCTCCTCGCGCGTCATAAAACTGATGTCGGAATAAATTCGTGCGCTTTTTTCGTTATAGTTCCCCGTTCCATAATGGAGATAGCGCACCACCCCCGCCGGTTCCCGCCGTACAACGGCACAGACCTTGGCGTGGGTCTTGAATCCCTTCACGCCATAAATGACCTGGGCGCCTGCTCGTGCCAATGCATCCGCCCAATCCATGTTCCGGGCCTCATCAAACCGGGCTTTCAGTTCAATCAAGGCCGTGATGTGCTTTCCGCCCTTCGCGGCGCGCATCAGCGCATTCACGATGGGGCTGTTGTCGCTCACCCGGTACAAGACTTGTTTGATCGCCAGCACATTAGGATCTTCGGCCGCCTCCTGCAGCAGCCTCACCACCGGATCATAGCTTTCATATGGGTGGAACAGCAGGAGGTTGCCGCGCTTGAGCACTTCAAACATGGATTCAGCCACCGGCGCCTCGGGAACGGGCTGCGGAGTCCAGGGTTTGATCTTCAACGCGTCGTAACCCGCCAGATTCGCCAGGCGGAAAAAGGAGGAAAGCGCCAGCGGCCCCGCAGCGGCATATATATCCTGGGGCTCCACCTCAAAGGTTTCCTGCAGAAAGGCTAGGGCCTCCCTGGATGCCCGCTTTTCAATTTCCAGCCGGACACAATCGCTTTCTGCCCGTTCCGTCAACACTTCACGCATTTGGGCAAGCAAATCTCCGGCCAGATCTTCCCGCACGCTCATATCCGCATTCCGCGTAATCCGGAAAGCCGTGGATTCCAACACAGCAACGCCGGGAAACAACCGGTCGATATAGACGCCCAGCACATCTTCCAGCAGCACATAGGAAAAGCCGCTCTCCTCCGGCACGGTAAGAAAGCGGGCCAAGCTCTGGGGCACCGCCACAAAAGCATGGCGCACCGGCATTCCGGCGCTCCCTCCGGCCAGCCGCACGTATAAGGACAGCCCCAAACCGGGCAAGCGCGGCAATTCCCGGCCCTCTTCCACGGCCATGGGCGTGACCGTTGGATAAATGAAATCCTCAAACTGGGCTTCCACATGGCGACGCTGCGCCGGATTGAGTTCGGCCATGCCCAAGCGCCGGATTCCACCCTTCCGCAGCTGGGGTTCCAGCTGTTTCAATACGCAGGCATATTGCCGATCCATCAGGTGGTGCATCCGGGAGGAAATGACCTGTAGCTGTTCCGATGGCGTCAATCCGGCCGGATCCGGCTGTTCGGCGCCCTGGTGCTGCAGGCTTTTCAGCCCACCCACCCGGACCATGAAGAACTCATCGGCATTGGACGCCGTAATGGTGGCAAACCGCAACCGCTCCAATGGGGGAAGGGAAACATCTTCGGCTTGCGCCAAGACCCGGAAATTGAACTCAATCCAGCTCAATTCCCGATTCAAAAACAACATTTTTTTGCCCGCACCCGCACGGTGTTCCTTTTCCATTCCTATGCCTCGCTCATCCCATTGCATTTCGTTCCGACGGCAGGGCGCGAGCTTCACGTAGCTCCGGAACCATGCCGAACACATCCGCAAATAAATTGCCCCGTTCTCGCAATACCAAACGCTCCATGGTCAGATCATCCACGCCATGCATCAAAATGACAAACCGGTTGGCTTCGCGGCGGAATTCCAGTTCCGGCGGCACATCACGATGCGTCCGCGACAACGCATCCGCCACCCGCAACAGCGCGGCCTGCTTCACCACCGTCATCCGGTCTTCCAACGGGAGCAGGGCGAATTCGGGGTGCGAGGGGTTGGGAACGGCCTTGCGATGATAACGCGACACAATCGCGACAATCCGCATGTCATGGCGGGTCAAGCCGAACAGATCGCTGTTTTGGATCAAATACATGGAATGCTTGTGGTGGGCACGATTGGATAAAAACATTCCTACATCATGCAGCATGGCGGCGCAGCGCAGCAAGAGGCGGTCGTGGCTTTTCAGCATATGGTCGCTTTGAAGCACATCAAACAAGGCGGCGGCGGCGGACTCCACATTTCGGCTGTGGTTTTCGTCCACATCAAATTTGACCGCCATGTTCCGGGCGGAATACAACACCTGTTCTTCAAACCCTTCCGAGCGGTAATCCCGCATGGCCATCTCCCGGAGAAGGCCGTCACGCAGGGTGGCCCGGACAATATGAAGCTCCTTCACTTTGAAGGCCCGGGCGGCATGCGCCATCGTCATGATGGCCGGAGCCACCGTGGCGGCATCCTGATGGGTCATATGATGGGTTTTGGCCAATTGATCGGTGGCCGTTATGGCCACCCGTTCGGCCAGCTCCACCATGCGGGGAGTGGCAACGGTTGTGACGCGCCGGTCCCCTCCCCGAACCGCATCCACCGCCTGCTCCGCGGCGAAGCGGGCTCCGGCGCCCATGACGACAAACGCGGTGAAGCGTTCACTCGGAACAGATTGCCGCATCTGGTCGATGAGCTCGGCGGCATATGCCTTTAAAATCTTCCTAGCCTGCGGCCCTTCTCTTCCACTGGCTTCCAGTTGTTCATGCGTCCGCAGGGCCCCGGAACGAAACGCCTGTGCCACCATGACCTTTCCATTCCGAATGTAGAGCAAAATCGTCTGCCCGCCGCCAATTTCCATCACCGCCACATTTTTGGCATTCAGCAGGCCGTTGGCTTCCAAAATGTCGCGGACGGCCAGATAGGTCAGGCGGGCCTCTTCCGATTCCTCCAGCACGCGGACCATCATGCCGGTGGCCGTGCTGATTCGATCCACGAACATGTCCCGATTGGGCGCCTCCCGGGCAAAGCTGGTCGCCACGGCCCGGATTTGATCGGGCCGGGTCACCCCATATTCCTTCAACAACCGGTCGTAGTTCTTCAACACGGAAATGCTCCGCCGCAACGTATCCTGCTGGATCCGCCCCTTGGTGAACACATCTCGGCCCAGCTGCACCCCATGGCGGAGGCTTTCCAGAATCCGCACATCCCCTTGGGCGCCAACTTCCCCGATATCCAGCCGAATGGCGGAAGACCCAATATCAATGGCGGCAATCACCCGGCCCGCTCCATCCGCGCCAGAAGCGCCAGAGACCTCCCCCTCTTTTGGTTCCATCGTGCTCATGCCGAAGCCCTCATCAGCCCAGTTCCGCTGCAGCCCAGGCGGCAGCCCCTTGGACGGACGCATCATCCCCCAGTTCCGCCACCTTGATTTTCAGGGGTTGAACCATGGAGGCCATCCCGCCCTCCTTCATGCCCTGCTTCACTTCCTCCAGAATCAAATCCGGCATGGCCTCCACCAAGCCGCCGCCCAGCACCACCACATCGGGGGCCAGTAAATTGACAACCCCGCCGATTCCCCGGCCCATTAGTTTCATGGCATTGCGGACAATCCGTTCCACAGAGGCATCCCCGGCCTTGATGGATTTGGCCAGCAGTCCACTTTTGATTTTTTTCAGATCAGTTCCCGCATTCTCCGCCACATAGGGAGCTTCTCCCCGGAAGGTGGCCTGCGCCACTTCGGCCGAGATGGCCAGGCGGCCGGCCTCCGCCTCCAGGCAACCCCGGTTGCCGCACCCGCATAGCCGCCCGTTTTCGCGCACGGGGATATGCCCGATTTCCATGGCAGAACCCGACTTGCCGCGGATGAGCTTGCCTTCATAGACGCATCCGCCGCCGATGCCGGTGCCGGGGAACACGCCCAGTAGCGTTCGGGCGCCTTTGCCCGCCCCGAACATGAATTCGCCATAGGTTCCGGCATCCACGTCATTCAACAAAACCACGTCGCTAGCGAACCATTCCTTGAGAAGGGACTGCAGAGGGACCTTTTTCCATCCGAGGTTGGGCGCCTCCAAAATCACGCCCTTGTCCAAATCCAGCACGCCGGGACACCCCGCACCAATGCCGCGGACGTTCGCGGGCTCCACCCCGGCCGCCGCCAGAGCCGCAGAAAGGGTTTCCTGGATGCGCGCCAAAATGGCTTTGGGTCCGTCCCGCATCGGTGTTTTGTTTTTCACCGAGGCCAGAACCTTGAAGGAGGAATCGTAGACCACCGCCACCATTTTGGTTCCCCCCAGATCAAACCCCACCCAATTTTTCGTTTTTGCTTTGGTCATGCCCGCTCCTTGTGCTCCGGTTTGATGCGGGAAAGGACGGCTTGCGCCGTCCTTTCCGTTTTCGTTATTCCGCCCGCTCGATGGAAATGATTTCCACGGTTTCCAGCGGCACATCCTGCATGCCGGCCTTGAAGCCCGTGCGGACACCCTTGATTTTGTCCACCACATCCATGCCTTCCACCACCTCGCCAAAAACGGCATAGCCGAAGCCCTGCGGATCGGGAGAGCGGAAATCTAGGAAACCGTTGTCCTTGACGTTGATGAAGAACTGGCTTGTCGCGCTGTCCACCACCATGGTCCGCGCCATCGCCAGCGTGCCGCGCTTGTTCCGCAAACCGTTCGCCGCCTCGTTCTTGATGGGCGCCTTGGTCGTTTTTTGCCGCATTTCCTTGTCAAAACCGCCGCCTTGGATCATGAACCCGTCGATCACGCGGTGAAAAACGGTTCCGTTGTAATGCCCAGCGTCCACATAGGAGAGGAAATTCGCAACGGACAGCGGCGCTTTGTCTTCCGCCAGCTTGACCTTGATGTCGCCTAGGGTTGTTTTAATGATGACCATATCCGATTCCTTTTCTGTTTTCATTTCCGGCGCCGCTTCGGGGGCCGCTTCTTCCATCTTGTCGTTTTCCCGGGCCAGGCCCGTTCCCGCCAGCATCAGGCTCAATCCAACCATCAACCAATTTCGTTTCATAGGCAGACTCCTTGCAAATGTATCCGTGAGTATAGCGGGCCTTGTGAATTCCACAAATCCCAAATCTGGGCGTATCTCCATGCCGCCTTTTCCGTTCAGAAGGAATTCGTTTTCTTACAGAAATTGATTTTCTTGTTTTGGCTGGTTGGGTTGCACACCCAAAGGAGCCGCCATAAAAGGAACGCCCTCCCCCCCGCAGGACCTAAAGGGCGCACCGCCGGGCCAAGCCCCGGTCCACATGGGGGACGGAGGCCAGCAACTCCCGCGTATACGGGTGGGCGGGATGCATGAAAACCTGCTCCGCCGGGGCGCATTCCACCACCTCGCCGTTCTTCATCACCAATAAATGGTCGGCCAAATACCGCATGACGGCCAGATCATGGCCGATCAGCATCCATGTGATCCCGCGCTGGCGCTGTAGATCCTGAAGCAGGTTCAAAATCTGGGCCTGCACGCTGACATCCAACGCACTCACCGGCTCATCCGCAATGAGGAACTCTGCTCCCACGCACAAGGCACGGGCCAGATTGACCCGCTGGCGCTGGCCCCCGCTCAATTCATGTGGAAAGCGGTCGGCATAGGCGGCGTCCAATCCCACGGTTTCCAGCCACTGCGCCGCCTGCCGGAAAGCCTCCTTTCTGGTTTTCACCAGACCATGCACCTTCAGCACTTCCGCCAGGGCCGCGCCTACTTTCAAACGAGGGTTCAACGATCCCATCGGATCCTGAAACACCATTTGGGCCTTCCGGCAAAAAGCCAGGCGCTCCCGTCTGTTCTGTGCGGAAAGAGCGTACCCGTCCCATTCCACGCTCCCATGGGCCGCTTCCGGCTCCAGCCCAAGCACGGCACGGGCCAGCGAGCTTTTGCCGCTTCCGCTTTCCCCCACCACCCCTAGGCATTGCCCCCGATGGATGGTGAAGGAAACGCCCTTCACCGCCTCCACCAGACGGCGGCGAACGCGGTATGTGACATGCAACGCCTCCACGCGAAGAAACGGAACGCTCATTTCCACCCCTCCCTGGCCCGGCAGGCATGGCAGGCCACCGCATGGCCGGGCGACGTTTCCGCCTCCTCAGGGACGACCTCCGCGCAAATCGCACGGGCAAGCGAACAGCGGGGATGAAAGGCGCACCCCGGCGGACGGCGTCCCAACGGGGGAACCCATCCGCCAATGCCCTCCAGCCGCCCGGCATTCCCCTCCACACGCGGCAACGCCTTCAGCAAACCCTCCACATAAGGATGGCAGGGTTTCTTCAGCAACCCAACCGGGCCGCGTTCCACCACCCGCCCGGCGTACATGACCAACAGATCATCCGCCGCTTCCGCCACCACGCCCAAGTTGTGGGTAATCAGCAGGACGGCCAAGTTTTCCTTTCTCTGAAGCTCCGTGAGCAAAGCCAGGATTTTGGCTTGCACCGTCACATCCAAGGCCGTGGTGGGCTCATCCGCCACCAGAACCCGCGGGCGCCCCGCCAAGGCCATGGCCAGCATGGCGCGCTGCTGCATGCCGCCGGAAAGCTGATGGGGATAGGACGCGAGAACCCGATCGGGTTGCTCAAAACCAACCGTTTGCAGCAGCGTCCTCATCCGCACGGCGGCCTGAGCACGCTCCACCCGCGGCAACACTTCCCGAATCTGGCTACCGATGGTAAACACGGGGTCCAGGCAGGCGCCCGGATCTTGGAACACATACGCCAAGGGCCGGACAGAAGCGGCTGACGCAGACGCATCCAGCTTCATGCGGCCCCGGTCCATTTTCATCCCCCGGGGAAGCAAGCCGCCCAAGGCTAGGGCAGTGATGCTTTTCCCGCAGCCGCTTTCCCCCACCAAGGCCGTCATTCGGCCGGAATACAGCGCAAAGGACACATCCTGCACCACATCCAAGCGCTTGCCGGAATCCGTATAAAAGCCCACACCCAGTCCATCGGCGGAGAGAACGGGCCGGAGCGCTTCCTCCTCCACGGAAAGCCAAGGAATGGATGCCGGAGCAGCTTCATTCATGCGCGCATTCATCCCTCCTCACGCCGAAAGAAAATCGAATAATTTTGCCCCACAAGCCTCTGCATCGGCCTTCCCGTTTTGATACAACGCCTCCAGTTCCCCTTGGTCCTGGCTGTAGCGTCCCACCTTCAACGGCTGAGAAGGCCGAATGACCAGCACGCGCTCCGCCTTTTCCTCCGCTTCCAGTGCCTCCAGCATCTGATTATACGTTTTCCACTGCCGCTCCAGGGCCGCCGCCAACGCCGGAAACCGGCGGTATTTCACAGCAATCAATGCCTTGACGCCCCGGCCGGGTTTCTTTTTGCGGAATCCTCTGTTCCGTGTCAGCACCACCACCCGTCGGCGGACCCCTTCCACCCATGCCTGCTCGAAAGGGATCGGCGCACAGATGCCGCCATCCAGATATAATCGGCCGTTCACCCGCGCCATCCGGCCGATCAGCGGCAGGGAGGAGCTGGCCAGCAGGGCATCCAGCAACGGGGCCTCCCCCTTCTCCAAAAAGACCGCGTCCCCCGTCATGCAATCCGTCACTCCAATCCGAAAACGGGCCGGGGAACGCTCAAACGCTTCAAAATCAAAGGGGATGAAGCGCGGCAGGTCCTTATAAATGAATTCCATCCCGAAGGGATTGCCCTGCCGCCATAAATTCCGCCAGGAAAAATAGCGGGGATCCCCGGCAAAGCGGGTGAAAATTTCGTGGTTCCTTCCGGCCTGTCCCGAAACATAGGAGGCCGCATTGCTAATGCCCGCCGACACGCCGATCACATACGGAAAGCGGAGGCCTTTTTGCAGCAACCAGTCCATCACCCCGGAGGCATACTGTCCGCGCATGCCGCCGCCTTCCAAAATCAATCCAGAATCTGGAGGCGCGGGGAGGGTCGGTTCCTTCGGAAGGATATGGAGGTTGGTCTTCATTCCCTTCCAGCTCAACGCAAATTCCGGCTCTTGGCAAGCATCCAGTTCATATCCTCCGGCATGGAAAAGTAGTCCAGTCGGCCTACAGGTCGTTCACCAAACGGGCCTCATCCCCCGCATCACGGACGAATCCGTTTTTCAGCAGATACTTCACTTGCTGCGGTTGGGTGGTGACCGCGATAAACCGTTTGATGCCCTGCTCCTTGAAAAACATCCGTTTCGTGCGGTATACAAACCGGCCCGCTTTGAAATCGCGATATTCCGGAATCATGAAATCCGTCACAATCCGAGCCTCCTCCCCCTCCTGCCGGTACGAGAACAACCCCACCGGAAGCAGATCGCGAAACAAGAGGCATGTATTCGCCTCCAGCAGGCTGTTCAACGTCAAACCCGGCGTGAACTGCAACAGTTCCCGTTCGTGATAGAGGAAAAAGCGCTTCAAATATCCCTCCCCCACGCTGGACGCCGGCGCCAACTCAAAGTAGGCGCTGGACATCAGCACCCGAACCACATACCAGCCGTCGATGCCGACAATCACAAAATTAATGACGCATACCGGCAATGAACCGATCATCCAGCCATACCATCCGAACACCGCCGAACCGATCAAATTGATCATCCGGAGCCGGAAGACATTCGTCATGCACAACGACACCAGAATGATGAGCGACGCACCGTAGCCGATCAGTTCTTTCACCCAATCCACATTCATACCCTCACCTCTTCATTTCCCTCCCCTCCGCAGGCCGTTGCACCACCTGCCGTGAAGGGAGCGCCTCTCGTGAATTTTCCACATCATGGAAAAAAAAGTTCCACACCGTGGAAACCCCATCAGGCCTCCGGCCTCTCCAGCCGGAGGATACGGGAATCCTCGGCCCCGCCCGGTTCCAGCCAGACATGCCACGCCTCTTCCGGCAGCAGCTCCGCCACCCGCTCCGCCCATTCGATGGCCACAAGGCCGTCATACTCGAATAAATAGTCTTCCAACCCCAGCTCAAAGGCATCTCCCGCTCCCCGAATGCGGTATAGATCAATATGCGCCAACGCTCGAACGCCGCGATATTCATTGATGAGGGTGAACGTGGGAGACCCCACCGGCCGGCGAATCTTCAGCCCCTTGGCCAGCCCCTGCACAAAGCAGGTTTTGCCGGCGCCCAGATCGCCATGCAGGCACAAAACGGTCCCGGCGGGCATTTCCTCCGCCAAACGCGCCGCCATCGCCCTCGTTTCCTCGGCGCAAGTCGTCGTGTGCTGTTGGGTCGTTTTTCTCATGGAAGGCTCTAGATCACCGGATAATCCGCCTCTTGGCAAGCCCCCAATTCACACGGAATGAAAAATAGGGTGGCCAATCGGCGGTGGGCGGAAGAATGCCCCGCCGATAATTCGGGATTTGCTTTCCGCCTTCGTTTATAGAAAATGACGCCATGGAGAATGTGTGCCCATCTTCCCCCCCGCCGCTCCTGCCAGGCTATAAGATTGTGGAAAGCCTGGGAACAGGCGGCACCTCCACCGTTTGGCTTGCACGGCAGTTGTCCCTAGACCGCGTGGTGGCCATTAAAATCCTTTCCCCCGCCCTGCTGGCCGACCCTGCCGCCCGAGCCCAGTTTCAAAAAGAAGCCTTGGCCGCAGGCAAACTCTCCAATCCCTCCATTGTCGGCATCCTGGATTTCGGCGAGCACGAAGGAACGCTGTATTATGTGATGGAATATGTGCCCGGCACCAACCTGGCCGATTGGCTGGCCGCGAACACCCGCATGGCGCACGCCCAGGTGCTCAAGCTGGCGGAAATCCTCGCCACGGCACTGGATGCCGTCTGGCGGGAAACCGGCATCATCCACTGCGACATCAAACCCGGCAACATCCTGTTGACCACGGATGGCGCCGTCAAGCTGACCGACCTCGGTCTGGCCCGCATTGCGGGAGATGCGGCCACCCGTGAAGCGTCCAGCTGCATCGAAGGCACGCCCACCTATATCGCGCCGGAACAGATCGAAGGGGAACCGCCCGATTTCCGGTCCGATATTTATTCCCTTGGCCTCACGCTGTACCATCTGCTGACCGGTAATCCGCCTTTTGAAGGCCGCAGCCTAGACGAAATTCTCGATGCCCAGCAAACGGACTATCTGCCCGACCCATGCGACCTGCTCCCCAATCTGCCCGTGGCCTATGCCTGGCTCCTGGCCAAGATGACGGCCAAAAATCCGGATGGGCGGCCCACCTCTTGGGCGGAAGTGCTCAAAGATATCCGGCAGATCCAAAAAGGCAAATCTCCCCTCCCGCCCTATCCCGCAGAAGACGCCAGCACCATCCTGCTGAATCCACGGCACCGACCGGCGCCCAAAGCTCATGCCTCCCCCTCCGTCCGTGCGGCAAAAGGAAGAATCACACTGTCCTCTTCTGATCAGGTCCTGCTCCAGAAACAGCCCTCCGCCGCCAAAGCCGCCTCCTCCCGCAGTGGAGGCCTGAAGATCCTGCTGTTCCTGGTGGTGTTGGCCGGCGCCTTCTATGCCCTGTATCACTTCAAGCTCAAGGACGACCCGCACTTCCAAACCCTTTTTGAAAAGAAAGCCCGGCATCCGCCCCCCTCCCTCCCGGAACGCTCCAACGGCGTGTCAGGCACGGCCGACGCCACGCTGGAGCCACCCGCCACGGCGGAGGAAGAGCTCGATCCCGAGCTGTTTACACCCCAAATTGAAACGGATGCTTCGCGCACGGGCACCACCACGCCCGGCGCATGGAACCAACCGGAGTTCATTCAGGCCGCAAAGACCTTCAATCGAGCCCTGAGCGCCTATCGCCTGGCGCAGGAACACCCGGATCCGGCGAACCCCGCGTGGTCCGCCATCCTCTCCGATGCCCAGCAGGCGGCACAAGCCTTCGAAGCCCTCCGCCCAGACGCACCGCCTTCCGTCCCCATCACCTTGTATGCCAACCAAAGCTACCAGTTGATCAATGATGCCCGCCGCGCCCGCTTGACGGCGGACGACAAAAAGGCCCTCCATGCCGCCGCACCCAAAAAACGCCATCCGACATTGGCCCCCTATCCCACACCGCCCGTTCCCGCCGATGACGCCTTCGCCGCCCACCATATGCAATTCGGCTATGCCTGGGAAACCCTCCCCGCCCCCACGGAACGCCCCGAAGGCACGGAATGGCTCTTTCTGATTTCCTCCCTCGGACTGAATGCCACGCCAGACACCCGAGTCCAGACCGATGTCCGCTTGCATGGACCACTGACATGGGGTATGCCATTGGACCAGGCCGTGGCGCGGCTGGGCACGGTTCCCACGCCACGTGTTCCCGTGGAAGGCGCACCGTTCCCCTTTGGCGGCTTTTTCATGCATGCCTATCCCGCCGGGCGCTTCGGCGCCATTGCCGCTAACCGTGCGCCCTATCCCACCATCCGCCTGATCACCGATGCGGAAGACCGGCTTGCCGCCGTTCAACTGGTGGATACCCACCCGGAGCCCCCCCTGCAGAATCAGCCGTCCGCCTTTTCCGGCATGTCCAAAGTGATGGATTTTGTGACCGGCCAGCTCCTTCCCGAGCAGGGGGATCTCCGTTCCGTACACCGCCTCCTCAAAGGCAACCGCTCCCTGCGCCTCGACACCGAAGTGGCAGATTTTTCAGAAGACCCCGCCAATGGAGTTCCGGTGTACCGCTCCGTCCTCTATCTTCCCCAAGCCCTTGCCCAAAACCTGATCTACCACGTGTTGGGAACCCCCTAGGTTTTGTATGCCGCCGCAAGCCGTCATCCTGCTCGGGGGAAAGGGAACGCGCATTGCCGCGCAGTTTCCGGATGTGCCCAAAGCCCTGGTGCCGGTGGCGGGCCGTCCCTTTCTAGAATGGCAGCTGGACTGGCTCCGCCGCAACGGCATCCGCCGCGTCCATCTGGCCGCCGGGCATAAAGCCGAAGTGCTGGCCGCCTATCTCGCCAAGCGCCCGGCGGAGGAAATGCACCTCTCCCTCTCCCGGGAACCCGCCCCATTGGGCACCGGCGGCGCACTGAAATTTGTGGAACCGTTTTTGGCCACCGATCCGTTCCTGGTCCTAAACGGCGATTCCCTCGCCCCCCGCCTTGATTTTTCCACAGTGTGGAAAAAAATTGTCCACAGTGTGGAAAACCCAGACGCAGAACACGGCGCCCGGCTTTTTGCCGCCCCCATCGAACAGGCCGGACGCTACGGCACGGTGGACTTTCCGGAAGGCGGCGGTCCGGTGGCGGCCTTCCGTGAAAAACAAAATCAAGCCGCTGGATGGATCAACACCGGCATCTACCTCATCCCCCGCTCGATGCTGGCCCTGCTACCCGCCGGTCAGCCCGCTTCCCTGGAGACCGGCCTTTTCCCGGCGTTGGTCCGCACGGGCCGCCTAGAGGCGCTTCCCGCCCCGCCCCCACTCTTGGATATGGGCACGCCGGATGGACTTGCGGCCATGGCGCACTTTCTTTATGGTGAAGATTCAACCCTTTAACAGAAAGACTCCATGGAGCTGGTTTACATCGTTTTCCCCCTGCTGCTGATTTTGGTTGTGCTGGCTGCCGTCTGGCTCGACCGGTTGAGCGTGCCTGTCATCCTGGTGGCGCTCGGCGGCGGCGTGCTCTTCGGAAGCGATGTCCTCGGCCTGTTGCCCTTCAACGACGAAATCCTCGCCAACCATGTGGCGAACACCGCCTTGGTCTTCATTTTGTTTCAGGGCGGATTCGGCACAAAAAAAAGCGACCTACAAGCCGTTGCCCTTCCCGCCATCGGCATGGCCACCTGGGGCGTGTTCCTGACGGCCCTGGCCACGTTCGTCGTCCTCTGGAAGGGTTTCCGCTGGCCCGTGGAACTCGCCGGCTTGCTGGCCGTGATCATTTCCTCCACCGACGCCGCCGCCACCTTTTCCATCCTCCGCCGACAGACCCTTCCGAAAAAGCTTTCCTCCACCATTGAGCTCGAAAGTGCGGCGAATGATCCCATGGCCGTCCTCCTGACCGTGGTGGTGGTGCAAACCCTCGCCATGGGACAAACCCATGGTTGGCAGATGCTTCTGCTGTTCATCTGGCAGTTCACCATGGGCCCCATCTTGGGCTGGCTAATGGGGCGCGGCACACTTTGGCTCTTCAACCACCTGCGCCCACAGGACCGCGGGCATTACTATGTGCTGTTCC
>JAISGX010000133.1 GCA_031262805.1 Verrucomicrobiota bacterium
TAGGCCGTTCTTCACCAGATCGACGGCGCGATTGATGGAGGAGTCCTTTTTGCGCCGGACAGCGCTGGCGGGCGATTCGCCCATGCCGACCACCTCCGAGGCATGGCGGATTTCTACACGCCCGGGACGGCCGCCCAAGCGAGCGAGCTCCGCCTTGATGGCGTTTTCATCGCCAACGAGATACAGACACTCGATATCCGCGCACTCCCTGACGGCGAGCAACGCCCCCTCCACGATGGCGCGGGGGGCGAAATCGCCGCCCATGGCATCCACTGCAATTCGCATAGTTTCGCCGTGTCCGTTCCGCAACGCGGCGCGGACCGTCTCCGAACCTATTCTTCCGTTTCCTTCACGACGACCTGACGGCCGTTGTATTTTCCGCAAGACGGACAAACGCGATGGGGCTGGCGCGGGGCGCCGCATTCGGCGCAAGCCATAACCGCCGCATGCGGGACCTTGCTGTTCCATGCGGCTTTCCGCATCCGCAAACGACTCTTCGATACTTTTCTTTTCGGGACTGCCATTTTCCTTCTCTCCTACCTATTCACGCTTACATCCACCGCTACCGGCCGTTTTCTCCGGCGTCTCGGAATCGGAAGACGTAACCAAACCATCCAACATAGACCATGGCGAGAGCATTCCGTCCATCGGAACACACCCGCAGGGTCCCTCATTCAACTCCCGGCCGCAACGAGGACACAATCCCTTGCATTCCTCCTTGCAGAGAGGAAACCCGGGGATTTCCAACAAAATATCCTCACGAACGTCATCAGACACATCCAAGAAATCAGGATGCTCCTCCCGTTCATAAGCGTGCAAGAATGCCGAAACCCTGACGGTTGTCGAGAAAAATTGTGCGCAGCGGGAGCACCGGAGGGAAACCGGAGCGTCCACTTCGCCCCGCACGATCCATTCACGGCCGGCCGGCTCAATAGTCAAGTCATACCGGATGTCCCCCCCAGAGCGGGCCACAGGATCCTGGGCAAGGTCGAGCAACGTCCCCGGCTCCTCACCGGATACGCGGTACCCGTTTTCGTTCAACTGTCCTGTTTGAATGCGTATCATAGCCAAAACCATATCCCATTGCCCCTTCTTGCGCCACTCTGCGGCCGGGGCTCACGTCCCGAGCTTCTTCCAAAGGGCAACGGCCACTTCCGGGGGGACGAATTTCTCCACCTCGCCGCCCAAGGCGGCAATTTCCTTCACTAGGCTGGAACTGACATAGCTGTATTCCTCGTTGGGCATCAGGAACATGGTTTCCACATCAGGCGCCAGATTGCGGTTGGTCAACGCCATTTGAAACTCATATTCAAAATCGGAAAAGGCCCGCAAACCGCGAATCAGGGTATAGATGCCCTGATTCCGCGCCCACTCCACCAACAGGCCGGAGAAGGGAACCACCTCCACGTTCTTGAGATGCGCCACACTCGTCCGGGCCAGGGCCATGCGCTCCTCCACACTGAAGAGCACATTCTTGCGTGACACGGCGGAGACCGCGAGCGTCAAGCGGTCGAACACCTGAGCGGCACGTTCCGCCACATCCACATGGCCGAAGGTCATGGGGTCAAAGGTTCCGGCATAGGCGGCATGGCTCATGGGCTATTGCTTTGCATCCACCGGGGGAACGGCGACCGCCTCCTCCTCCACCGGCGGCAGGTGGGCCAAGAAACGCTGAAAGAAAAACGGAGAGACAAAAACATACCACACCGTATAAAGCCCCAGCAGGAAGGCGGCATATACCGCAGCAGGCGGAATGTACAACAAAATCAGTATTACCAGGAACGGGAGGAGCACCAAAGGATTCTTGGTGGGCTTGCCATACCGCACATGCGACACCTGGAGCCACAGCATCAGCAAGACCGAAAGCCAGAACCCAACCGCCATGGGACCGTTCCGGATCGACAGCCAGTCCACACTCCAATGCCCCGAACTTTCCAATGCAATGACCCAGGTGGCCACCCATCCACCGGCGGCGGTGATCGGCAGTCCAAGATAGCCGCGCTGGCCCCGGTACGGATCCGCCACCCGAAAACGGGAAAGCCGGGAGGCGCCGGAAATGACATACAGGCAGGTCAACACAAAGCCCCAGAATGGCACATCGTGCAGGCCGCCTGGATAAAAGTACAACAGGACGGCGGGAGCAATGCCGAAACTGGTGATGTCCACAAACGTGTCCAGCTCCGCCCCAAACTCGGATTGCCCTTTCAGCAAGCGTGCCAGTGTTCCATCCAACCCATCCAGCAAAAGCGAAAGGATGATGAGCTGTGCCCCATGCAGGAATTCACCGGAGGCAGTGGCCAGCAGGCTACCGATACCGGCGCATAGGGCAAGGCACGTGCAGCAGCACGGAATGAACTTACGCCAGGATGTCGACACTATGCGCCTGCCTTCTGCTTCAACCGCGCCACCACGGTTACGCCCGCCACCACTTTATCCCCCCGCTTCACCACGGCGGCCACCTCCGCCGCCGGAAAATACACATCCATCCGCGACCCGAATTTCATCATGCCCAGCCGATCGCCGCGAACCACCTTCTGGCCCGGTTCCAGCCAATACACCACCCGCCGCACCACCGGGCCCACAATCTGGCGGACGAGGCAACGGGTCTTCTCCCCTTCAATCAGAATGGAGCTGTGCTCGTTGTACTCCGAGGATTTGGGATTCATCGTGAAGAGGTGGCGGCCGGGGGTATAGCCAGCTTCCTTCACCGTGCCGCTCATCGGTACGCGGTTGACATGCACATCAAAGGGGCTCAAAAACACACTGATGCGGATTGCCGGGCCCTTCAAATACCGCTTTTCTTCGATCATTTCCACAGACCGTACAGTGCCCTCCGCCCCAGAGACAAATTCGTCCGCCGCGACGGATGGCATTCGGGAGGGGTCCCGGAAAAAGTAAATCATGAAAAGGCAGCCGACCAAACCCAGGGCAAACAGACTGAAGGCCAGCCATGCGGCGGAGGGAAAACGGTTCAACACAAAAGCACCCAGCACACAACACGCGGCCGGGATGCCGATGATCAACGAATAGCCATCTTTTACGATCTTTACCATATGGGGCTACTTTATC
>JAISGX010000057.1 GCA_031262805.1 Verrucomicrobiota bacterium
GGCGGGTTAAAGTATAAAGGCTTGTTCGGGAGAGAAACCGGACGGGTGGGTCCGGATCCCATCCGGGCCGGTTGTCATGGGTTGGGTCCCATGCGACGGACGTCGTCAAAACCCCGCCAGGGCCGGAAGGCAGCAACGGTATGAGGATTTGTCTGGGCGCGCGGGTACTCCGGTCCATGACGGCCGGCTCGGATGGGAGGCGGGCCATAATTTACGGGAGCAACACACATGTCGTACGAGGTACTGGCGCGAAAATGGCGCCCTCAGCAATTTCAGGATGTCGTCGGACAAGAGCATGTCGTCCAGACTCTGTCGCGGGCAATCCAGATCGGGCGGGTGGCCCATGCCTATCTATTTGTCGGCCCGAGGGGGACTGGCAAAACCACCACGGCTCGCCTGTTGGCCAAGGCCCTCAACTGCATGAACCGGGGGGAAAACGGAGAGCCCTGTGACACGTGTGGTTCCTGCCGGGAAATCGTGGCTGGAAACAGCTTGGATGTGATCGAAATCGACGGCGCCTCCAACAACAACGTGGAACAGATCCGGGACCTTCGCGACAATGTCCGCTACGCTCCCACCCGCGGTCCGTTCAAGGTTTACATCATCGACGAAGTGCACATGTTGAGCACCGGCGCCTTCAATGCCTTGCTGAAAACCTTGGAAGAACCTCCTGCCCATGCCAAATTCCTGTTGGCGACGACGGATGTGCACAAGGTGCCCGCCACCATTCTGTCGCGTTGTCAGCGCTTCGACCTGCGCCGGATCGGCTTGAAGGAAATGGTCGGCCGCTTGAAGGAAATTGCCCGCGCAGAAAAATGGACGATCAGCGAGGAAGCCCTTCTGGCCATTGCACGCGGTGCGGAAGGCGGCCTGCGGGATGCCGAGTCGGCCCTAGACCAGATCATCGCCTTCAAGGGGGAGAAAATTGAAGAAACCGATGTTCTGAGCGTTTTCGGGCTGGTTTCCTGGACCACTCTGGACCAGCTGGCCACGGCCATTCTCCAGGGGGATGCGGCAGCCGTTCTGGAAATGGTGGCTGAACTGGACGAAAGCGGCCGGGATCTCCAGCGTCTGGTACAGGAACTGCTGGCCCACTTCCGGAACCTCCTCGTGTGGAAGCATGCGCCAGGTCTGGCGGAAACCTTTGATTTGACGAGCGCCCAACTGGACGGCCTGAAAGCACAAGCCCAGCTGGCAGATGGGGAAAAACTGTTGAGGGTGGTGGAAATTCTGACGGATGCCGCCAACCAGGCCCGCTTTGCCCTGTCCCGGCGGACAGTGGTGGAGGTGGCCCTGCTGAAAGCCGTTCGGGCCGCTAGCGTGGTCAGTTTGGATGAGCTGATTGCCCGTCTTCAGGAGGGGGCGGCGGGTGGTGATGCGCCGACATCGCCCGCCGCGATGCATCCGTCTTCGGCGCAACAGGTTGCGGAACCCACAGCCGTCCATGCCCCCAAGCGGAAGTTGAAGAAGATGGCGAAAGCGGCCGTGCTGGGCTCTGAGTCGGCCTTGTCCGTGTTGCAGCAGCGATGGCCGGCGGTGCTGGCGGCCATGGCGGAAGCCGCCCAGATGGCGGCGCCTTATTTGAAAGAGGCCCGCCCCCTCCGGGTGGAGGACGGCCATGTGGTGCTGGGGTTTGATCCGGAATTTGCGCCGCATATGAAGCAGGTGGACACTTCCCGGACTCGGGCGGCGTTGGAGCGGGCCATCGGCCATGAACTGCAGCAGCCGATGAGCATTCGCTTTGTGCTGGAAGATTGCCCGCGCGTGGAGGTGAACTCCGATTGCCAGTGCCATCCGGTAGCCACTCCTGCGCCCCGGGCGGGGGAATCTCCTTCGACCATGAAAAAGGATTTGGAAAACGATCCCATCATCCAAAAAACCCTAGCGTTTTTTGATGCCGAGATCATCGATAAGCGTTGAGCAAGGACAAACAGGAGGCGAGAAATGGCGAATTTCATGAAGATGATGAAGCAAGCGGCGGATATGCAGAAGAATCTGGCCAAAGTCCAAGAATCCTTGGCGGAGCTCCAGTTGGACTACAGTGTCGGCGGGGGTGGTGTGAAAGTGGATATTCTGGGCGATGGCAGCATCACGGCCATCCATATCGACCCATCCGTGGTCCAGTCCGGCGATGCCGAAATGCTGGAGGATCTGGTGCTGACCGCTGTGCGTGGCGCGCAGGACAAGGCCAAGGAAACCGCCGCCGCCGAAATGCAGAAATGGACAGCAGGCATGAATCTGCCGCCTGGCTTGGGCTTCTAGGGACGCCGATGGACCCTCTGGGCCACTTAACGGATGTGCTCTCCCGCCTGCCTGGCATCGGCCGACGGACGGCGGAGCGTCTGGCGATCTTTCTGGCCCGGAACCCGACCACGGTGGCCCGCGATTTATCCGCTGCCGTGGAAGAGGCCCGCACCCGCCTGACGCCCTGCGGGCAGTGCGGCAATGTGACCACACGCGATGAAAACCCCTGCCGACTGTGCTCGGACCCCCACCGTGACGCCGCGATGCTGTGCGTGGTGGAAGATCCTTCGGACATCGCGCTGATTGAGCGTAGCGGGGAGTATCATGGCCGCTACTTTGCGCTGATGGGCAAGCTCTCGCCGATGCGGGGCGAGGGGATCGGCAGCCTTCGGATGCCTGCCTTGCTGGAACATGCGGGAGAGGCCCGGGAAATTTTGCTGGCACTGAATTGTG